>NZ_JAAKGN010000188.1:0-7909 GCF_011039295.1 Modestobacter sp. KNN46-3
ACGGAGATTGGTATAAGAGACGGCCCCATGGTGTGAGGACCCTGTTGCCCCCCCCACCACTCGCGAGCTCGCGGTGCGGCCCTGCTGATGGCCCCGTCCAGCGGCTCGGCCCGAGCTTGCGAGGGCTGAGGAGGACGGGGTCCTTCCTCAGGGGGTGAGGACGACCTTGCCGACGGTGCTGCGGTCGGCGATGGCGGCCATCGCCTGCGGCAGCTCGGTCAGCGGCAGCGACTGACCGACCAGCGGGTCGATCGCCCCGTCGGCGAACAGGTCGCACAGCGCCTCGTGCACCATCCCGATCCGGGCCGGGTCGTGCTTGCGGTAGAGGCCCCAGTGCAGCCCGACGATGCTGTAGTTCTTGACCAGGGCGTGGTTGACCGGCGCCTGCGGGATCGTGCCGCTGGTGAAGCCCACGACCACGAGCCGCCCCTCGAAGGCGATGCACTTGCGGGACTTGTCGAACACCTCGCCGCCGACCGGGTCGTAGACGACGTCGGCGCCGTGGCCGCCGGTGATCTCCTTGACCAGCGGGACGAAGTCCTCCGCGGTGTAGTCGATGACGTGGTCGGCGCCGAGTGAGCGGCAGACCTCGGTCTTGCGCTCCCCGCCGGCGGTGGCGATGACCTTCGCGCCGGCGGCCTTGCCGAGCTGGATCGCTGCCGTCCCCACGCCACCGGCCCCGGCGTGCACCAGCAGCCACTCCCCCGCCTGCAGGGCTGCGCGCCGGTGCAGGCCGACGTAGCCGGTCTGGTAGGTCAGGTACAGCGAGGCGGCCTGCTCGTCCGACATCGCATCGGGCACCGGCCAGGCCGCGGCGGCGTCCATCAGCGCGTACTCGGCGAACGCCCCGGGACCGCCGGACGGCGACCCGAGCACCCGCTGGCCGGTCTCGACGATCTCACCGCACAGCTCCACGCCCGGGGTGTAGGGCAGCGGCGGCCGCTCCTGGTACTGGCCCATCGCCATCAGCACGTCCGGGAAGTTCAGCCCGGCCGCTCGCACCTTGACCAGCACCTGGCCGTCGGCGGCAGTGGGCTGCTCGACCTCGTCGAGGGACATGACCTCGGCCGGGTTCCCGAGGCTGTGGACTCGCCATGCACGCATGCCCGGCACCTTGCCAGAGCAGCCGTGACGCCGATCACCCGGGCTGTGCCCGTGCAGACGTCAGCGCATGGACGGCGGGCGCAGCGCAGTCGGGACGACGGCGGTCTCCCCGCTGGCCGTCCGGGCGGCCGGCACGCCCTTGAACTTGTAGGGCACGGCGCCCACGCCCGGCTGGACGACGTAGGCCGCGCCCGGCTCGGCGCCGGCCCAGGCGGCGACCATCGCCTCGGCGACCTCGCCGGCCGAGAGCACCGGGAAGTCGGCGGCGGCGAACTCGTCGCGGAGCGGGTCGATGATGGCGGTGTCGGCGAACCCGGGGCAGATGGCGGAGATGGTGATGCCGTCGTCCACCAGGCGGGAGGACATCGACCGGACGAACGCCACCACCCCGCCCTTGGCCACGCTGTAGCCGGGGTCGGTCGCCATCGGCGAGAGCCCGGCCAGCGAGGCGGTCACCACGATCGACCCGCCACCGGCGCGGCGCAGGGCCGGCAGCGCGGCCTCGGTGCCGTAGACGACGCCGAAGAGGTCGACGTCGACCACCTTGAGGAACTCGTCGACGTCCAGCGCGTGCCGGGACTGCCCGGCGATGCCGGCGTTGAGGAAGACGGCGTCCAGTCGGCCGTGCTCGGCCTCCACCGCGGCCACCACGGCGGCGTTGGCCGCCCGGTCGGTGACGTCGAGGGCAGCGAAGTGTGCGCCGAGGCCGGCGGCGATCTCGCGGTTGGCCGGGCTGTCGAGGTCGGCGAGGACCACGGTCACCCCGCGCTCGCGGAGCAGCGCAGCGAGGGCACGGCCGAAACCGCCGGTCCCTCCGGTGACGAGGGCGACGTCGCCCTGGGCGGGCGAACCGGGCGCGGGAGTGGTGTCGGTCACGCCCGGCATCACATCACGCCTGGCGCAGGAACCGGTCGAGCACCCGGATGCCGAACTGCATGGAGTCGATGGAGATGCGCTCGTCGATGCCGTGGAACAGCGACGCGAAGTCGAGGTCGGCGGGGAGCTTGAGCGGAGAGAAGCCGAAGCAGCGCATGCCCAGGGTCTCGAAGCTCTTGGCGTCGGTGCCGCCGCTCATGGTGAACGGGACGGCGCGGGCGCCCGGGTCCTCGGCCTGCAACGCCTGGACCATCAGGTCGACCGACGGACCGTCGAACGTCGTCTCCACGGCCTGGTCGTAGGTGATCCACTCGCGGCTGACGCCCTCGCCCAGGAGCTCGTCGAGCTGCTTCTCGAACTCCGCCTCCTGCCCGTACAGGAAGCGGCCGTCGACGGTGGCGCTCGCGGAGCCGGGGATGACGTTGGTCTTGTAGCCGGCGTCGAGCATCGTCGGGTTGGCGGTGTTGCGCAGCGCCGCGCCGATCATCCGGCTGATGCTGCCGAGCCGGGCCAGCGCCTCGTCCGGGTCGTTGGGGTCGATCTCGACCCCGTACGCGTCGCTGACCGCGTCGAGGAACTCGCGCATCGGCGGGGTGAGCACGGTGGGCAGCCGGGTGGAGCCGATCCGGGCGATCGCCTCGGCCAGCCGGGTGACGGCGTTGTCCTCGTGCACGAAGGAGCCGTGGCCGGGCCGCCCCTGGGCGGTCAGCTTCATCCAGGCCAGCCCCTTCTCCGCGGTCTGCACGAGGTAGAGGCGGAGGTCGTCGCGGACGGTGATGCTGAATCCGCCGACCTCGCTGATCGCCTCGGTGCAGCCCTCGAAGAGGTCGGCGTGGTGGTCGACCATGTAGTGCGCGCCCTTGCGGCCGCCGGCCTCCTCGTCGGCGACGAAGGCCAGCACGATGTCGCGGTCGGGCTTCACCCCGGTGCGGGCCCAGTCGCGCACCAGCGCCAGGGTCATCGCGTCCATGTCCTTCATGTCGACCGCGCCGCGGCCCCACACGTAGCCGTCGCGCTGCTCACCGCTGAACGGGTGCACGCTCCACTCGGCCGGGTCGGCCGGGACGACGTCCAGGTGGCCGTGCACCAGCAGCGCCGGGCGGTCGCGGTTCGTGCCCTCGATCCGGGCGACCAGGTTGGCCCGGCCCGGCTCGGACTCGTGGATGACGCTGCTGATCCCCACCTCGTCGAGCTTGGCGGCGACCCACTCGGCGGCCTTCCGCTCCCCCGCGCTGGTGGCGGAGTCACCAGTGTTCGTGGTGTCGATGCGGATGAGGTCGGAGAGCAGGTCCGCGACCTCGGACTGGGCACCGGCCAGGGGCGTGGGCTGCGACATGCGGTCGATGGTGCCACCGGCCCCTGTCCCACACCGGGAAGGGCCTCGGCTATGCTCGTCGAGGCGCTCCACGGAGCGCTCACCTTGTCCGGGTGGCGGAATGGCAGACGCGCTAGCTTGAGGTGCTAGTGCCCTTTATCGGGCGTGGGGGTTCAAGTCCCCCCTCGGACACCAGTACGTGGGAGCCGTCCCACCCTCCTTCGGGTGAACCACATCCGGTTCGGCCGAATCCGAGCTCCGCTGGCGAAACGCCCGGCACAGCTGCGGCCATGCCCCGAACAGCACCACCGGCCCCGCCGCACGCTCGGCGCCGCGGTGGCCAGTCCACGCGCACCCACAGCTCCGCCCTTCATGCGGCCACCATGCCCGCCGTCGCCAGCCCGGCAGTCGGCCCGGCCCCGGCCGGCGGCTGGGCGTTCGGCGGCGGCGCGCCGTCCGCGGCGGAGCTCACCGAGCTGTGGCTGAACACCGACCTGCTCCGGGAGCGTGCGCAGCGGCCGCCGGCCGCCGCCGACTTCACCCCGTTGCACGCCCGCGCGGCCGACCCGGCGCCGGCGCGCACGGAGTTGACCTTCACCAAGCTGGATACCAAGGGCCGGCTTCCGCTGCCGTTGTGCCCGGTGCTCGACGCGCAGTTGCCGGCCGAACGAGACGGCGGTGTGCTGGTCGTCTTCCTGCCAGGTGGCTCCGCAGCTCCCCGGCCCGGCTACGACACCGCGCCGCTGCGCATCGACGGCCGCCGTCGACTGCTGCTCGGCCCGGCGCTGCGCGCGCAGCTCGGCCTGGCCCCCAATGCCACCGTCGTCGCCCGCACCGACACCGACCGTGGCGTGCTGGAGCTGATGCCCGCCAGCCGCCTGGAGCCGCAGCTGGACGAGCTGTTCGACAGCCACCGCCGCCCTCGGCGGAGCACGCCGCCCGGCGCGGAGGAGCAGCCCGTGCCGCGACTCACCGCTCTGCCCGGCGGGCGAATGCAGCGCTCCCCCGGCGCCGCACCGTCTCCGTCGCCGGTGGCCCCCGCCGCCGACGCCGCGAACTGAGGAGATGACATGACCCACCCGAGCACCGGCCAGCCCGGCGACGGGGACGACTTCGCCGCCCGAATGGCCGAGATGGTCGCCGAGGCGCGCAGCCGCGGTGTCGACCTGAGCAGCGTGCTCGCTGCTGCGGAGGGGACCTCGCTGGGCGAGCAGCTGGACCTGCGGCTCCCGGTTCTGCGCCGGGACCACAAGGGGACCTACGGCACCTGGGCGCTGTACCTGCGTCGGCTGACCAAGGGGCTGCCCGGCTTCTGCCCGTGCGTGTGCCTGGCCTGCGCCTCCGGCACCTGCCCGTGCTCGGCCGGAACCCACGCCGAGGGCTGCTCCCCCGATGCGGATGTCGACTGCGGGGACCGGATGCGCGCCCACGGCACCGACTCCGTGCGCGTCATCACCCGCCACCACATCGCCGACGCGGCGTGGTGGGCCCGCCGGCACGCCATGCAGCGCACCGTCGTCCGCAACGCCAAGCGAGAGGCCGCCGGCCGGGTGCTGCACGACCACGACGGCCGGGGCGCCCAGGAGTCCATGGTGCAGGCCTGCCGTTGGTTGTGGAACGAGATGCGCCGCGACGACGTGGTACCGGCTAACGTCGCCCGCGACGTTCGTCTGCCCACGCGTCAGGAACGGGGGGCGCGCAGCCTCGGCGTTCCCGACTTCCTCACCGTGCACAGCCTGGCCACCACCACCGGTGACGACCCGGCTCTCGACGGCCTCATCCTGCGGCACATGGTTATCCAGGCCACCCGCCGCGGCGGTGTCTTGGCCCTGCGCTGCCGCGGCATCAACCGCGACGACTGCACCATCACCTACTGGGACGAGAAACGAGATACTCACCGCACCCGTCCCTCGACGCCCGACCACCTCGACGCGCTGGTCGCGCACGCGCTCGAGCGAGGTCCGCGCGTACCAGCGCCGGCGGACGCGCCCGACGACCTGCGCCGGACAGGCGTCCCGAACCTGTCGCCCAACGACGCGGTCTTCTACTACCAGCCGAAGGACGTCTTCGACGTTGACGGGTTCTTCGTCGCCCGTGAGGCGCGCCCGCTGAGCCGTAAGCGCTTCGAGACGCTGTTCGGTCGCATCCGACGCCACCACCCCGGTTTCGATGCCCGCGGCCTGCGGCCACACGACATCCGCCACACCAGCGGCCGCCTCTTCTACGAGGTCGGTGGCGAGGCCGCCGCGAAGTTCCAGCTGGGGCACGACGGCGGCTCCACCAGCGAGCACTACTACAAGGAGCACATGGACACGCTCGGGCAGCTCAAGCGCGCCCTGTTCTCCCCACCCGGCGCTGCCACGGAGAACCCAGAGGCCTGATGGCGTGCAAGCTGCAGGGGAATCGCTTGCCGAGTCCCCTTCCCCCGGCTGGAACGCTGGAGGCAGGTGCGGCAGAGCGCGACACGACCGCCTGGCCGGCGTCGCACTGTGGCCTCCCCGAGGTGCTCCGACCCTGGCGCGCCACGGTCGACGGCCGGGTCGCCGGCCCATAGGTACGCCGACGTGACAGCCGAACAGCACTGCTGCGTCGACGTGCTCGCCGACCGAGTGCCCCAGCGGGTGAGCGGTGGAGCGCGCTTGCGCCGCCGGGTTCAGTTCGAGTCGGCGAGGGCCGATAGGAATCACATGCCCAACTGGACCGACAATCTGCTCACCGTCACAGGGTCCGCTGATCGTCTCAACGAGTTCCTGGCTGCGGTAAATGGCGAGAACGGCGTCGTCGACTTCGCGACTCACCTACCGCAGGCCCCGGTCGATGACGAGGGTCACGAACAGTCCTGGTGGGGCTTCAACGCATGTGCCACCGAACTCACCAAGCACACCCCCGCGAAACTCGTCTTTTATTTCCAGACGGGATGGGAACCTCCGCTGGCGTGGGCGGAATGCGTCGCCAAAAAGTACCCGGATCTCCGGATGTCATTGCTCTACGCCGAAGAGGGCGAGGGCTACGCCGGACTGTGGATCTCGAACGAGAACGGAACAGCGGACAACTGGCTCAACGTCAATGTGGTCGGCTATCCCGCGGTGTGGGCTTTTCTCGACAGTCTCGGCTGTGACTTTGGGTGGAACGCCCCCGACAACGAGCCTTACGACCGTGACTCGGTCCCCCAGGTTGGCTGACCCGGACTCATGACGCGAGGGCAGACATCGCACACGCCCTGACGGCAACGTCGGTGAGTCTGGGTGGCATGACGGCCACAGCCCGCGGACGCGTGTCGACTCTGCCGGCCGCTCGTCTGAAGCTCGGATCGGGCTGGTGCGGCCAAGGGATGAATCTGCCGGGGTGTGCCTCGCACTCGCGCGAGAGATGTCCCCGTCCTCGCCCCCGAAGTCGCGGCGAACAAGCGAAGCCACACGTGGCATACATCACTCGTATCCGACTGCGCTGTCCGCGCTCCTCCGCACCGTCCAGGTGGCCAAGACCACGAGCCCCTGGAGACCCGTTGACCCACACCGCGATACCCACGCACGTCCACGTCGAACTCGCTGATGCTGCCTCCGTCCCCGGCGCAGGCATTCAGCTTCGTCCGCATCAGCTCGCGGCCCTTTTCGCCGCCACGGAGGCCCTTGTCCATCACGACCGCGGGCAACTGCACATGGCCTGTGGCACCGGCAAGACCCTGACCGCGCTCCGGCTGGCCGAGCGGCTGGAGGCCGACCTGGTCCTGGTGCTGGTCCCAAGCCTGTCTCTGCTTGCGCAGACCCTGCGGGAGTGGCGTCAGCATTGCTTCAGCCCGTTCGACGCCATCGCCGTCTGTTCCGACGACACCGTCACCGACGCCGAGGCGTCAGCCGCGGCCGCCGACATCCCGGCACCGGTCACCACTCACCCGGACGTCCTCGCCGCACACCTCATCGGCCGGCGCGCTGGCCGGACGGTGGTGTTCGCCACGTACCACTCCGCGCTCGTGGTCGCCGCTGCCCAGACGATGGGCGCACCTGCCTTCGACCTGGCGCTGGCCGACGAGGCTCATCGCACCGCCGGACAGGCGGCAACAGCGTTCCAGCTCATCCTGGATGGCGACCGCATCCACGCCACGAAGCGGGTCTTCATGACCGCCACCCCACGGCTGACGAAGGGCGCGTCTGCCACGTCGATGGACGACGAGACCCTCTACGGGCCAGTCATGTACCGCTTCGGCTTCGCGGAGGCCATCGAGGCTGAACTCCTGTGCGACTACCAGGTCGTCGTCGTCGGCGTCACGGACGACTCCATCCGGGAGCAGCTCGAGGAGGGCGCGGAGCTCGTCGTCGGAGAGCACGTGCTGACTGGCTACGAGGGTGCCGCAGCCGTCGCTGTCCTCAAGGCGATGGAGGACTACGGCATCACCCGCATGATCACTTTCCACGGAAACGTCGACCGCGCACAGCGTTTCGCGACCGCGCTGCCAGACGTCGCCGCATCGCTGCTCGCCCCGGGCGAGGTGTCCCGCCCCGGGTCTGATGGAGGCTCTCAATCCACGTGAGGATGAGAGTCATGGCGGCACCGAGGAAGTACCCCGACGAGCTGCGGGAGCGGGCGATCCGGCTGGCGGTCGACGCGCGGCGTGAC
>NZ_JAAKGN010000189.1:0-7886 GCF_011039295.1 Modestobacter sp. KNN46-3
CCGTCGTCCGCTCCCCCACGATCTCCCCGAACGCCGGGACGGCCGACGTCGGCCCGGGCAGGTCGGCGAGCAGCTCGTCGAGGTCGGCCGTCGTCACCGCGGCGTAGGCGACGTCGGCCCGCTGGGTGAACTCGTCCACGTTGATCCGCCCCTCACCGAGGGCGGTCTGCAGCCGGGTCACCACCGCCTCGCGCTCGGCGTCGGAGGCACGGACCACGGGGACGGGACCGGGCTCCCCGGCCTGCTGCTCGCTCATGCTGCGGACCCTAGCCGCGGGGCCGTCCCGCGGTGTCTAGGGTCGCTCCCGCAGGACCATCAGCACACATCACACCCGGGGAGCGCAGCGTGGCCACCGAGACCGACGGCGGGGATTACCGCATCGAGCACGACTCCATGGGGGAGGTCCGCGTCCCCTCGTGGGCGAAGTGGCGCGCCCAGACCCAGCGGGCCGTGGAGAACTTCCCGATCTCCGGCACGCCCATCGAGCGGGAGCTGATCGGTGCGCTGGCGGCGATCAAGGGTGCTGCCGCCGGGGTGAACGCCTCCCTCGGCGTGCTGCCGCAGGACGTCGCCGACGCCGTCACCGAGGCCGCGGCGACCGTCGCCCGGGGTGACTGGGACGCGCACTTCCCGATCGACGTCTTCCAGACGGGGTCGGGCACGTCGAGCAACATGAACACCAACGAGGTCATCGCCACCCTCGCCACCGAGGCGCTCGGCTCACCGGTGCACCCGAACGACCACGTCAACGCCTCGCAGTCGTCCAACGACGTCTTCCCCTCGGCCATCCACGTCGCGGCCACCGGCGCCATCGTGCGCGACCTGGTGCCCGCGCTGGAGCACCTGGCCGGCTCCCTCGAGCGCAAGGCCACCGAGTTCGCCGAGGTCGTCAAGAGCGGCCGCACGCACCTGATGGACGCCACCCCGGTGACCCTGGGGCAGGAGTTCGGCGGCTACGCGGCCGCCGTCCGCTACGGCATCGAGCGGCTGCACGCCTCGCTCCCCCGGATCGGCGAGCTCCCGCTGGGCGGCACCGCCGTCGGCACCGGCATCAACACCCCGCCCGGTTTCGCCGCCGCGATCATCGAGCGCCTGGCCGGCGAGCTGGACCTGCCGCTGTCGGAGGCCCGTGACCACTTCGAGGCGCAGAGCTCCCGGGACGCCCTGGTCGAGGGGTCCGGTCAGCTCAAGACGATCGCCGTCGGCCTCATCAAGATCGCCAACGACCTCCGCTGGATGGGCTCGGGCCCGCGCACCGGCCTGGGCGAGATCGCCCTGCCCGACCTGCAGCCGGGCAGCTCGATCATGCCGGGCAAGGTGAACCCGGTGATCCCCGAGGCGGTGATCCAGGTGGGCGCGCAGGTGATCGGCAACGACGCCGCCGTCACCTACGCCGGCACCACCGGCGTCTTCGAGCTCAACGTGACGCTGCCGCTGATGGCCCGCAACGTGCTGGAGTCGATCCGGCTGCTGGCCAACGTCAGCCGGCTGCTGGCCGACCGCTGCGTCGACGGCGTCACCGCAAACGTCGAGCAGTGCCGCACCTACGCCGAGTCCTCCCCCTCGATCGTCACGCCGCTGAACAAGTACATCGGCTACGAGGAGGCGGCCAAGGTCGCCAAGCAGTCGCTGGCCGAGCAGAAGACCATCCGCCAGGTCGTGGTGGAGCGGGGCTACGTGGAGCAGGGGAAGCTCACCGAGGAGCAGTTGGACGCCGCCCTCGACGTGCTGTCGATGACCCACCCGTAAGGCCCCGGCAGCGGGGCCGTCCAAGGGTGTCCACGGCCCCGTCGCAGATCTCTGCGGCGGGGCCGTGTCGCATCCCGGCGAGAACTGAGTAGCGTCCAGACCTGATGAGCGAGACAGCGAACACCCCAGACGTAGCCCTGCGCTGGCCCGGCGGCGAACTGCCGCTGCCGGTCATCCCCGCGACCGAAGGGTCCGGAGGAATCGACACGAGCAAGCTGCTGGCCACCACCGGCCAGGTCGCCCTGGACATCGGGTTCGTGAACACCGCGTCCTGCACCTCGGAGATCACCTACATCGACGGTGACCAGGGGATCCTGCGGTACCGCGGCTACCCGATCGACCAGCTGGCCGGCAAGGCGAGCTTCCTCGAGGTCTCCTACCTGCTGATCTACGGCGAGCTGCCGACGGCCGACGAGCTGGCGGCGTTCGACCAGCGGATCCGTCGGCACACCCTGCTGCACGAGGACCTCAAGGGCTTCTTCAACGGCTTCCCGCGCGACGCGCACCCGATGCCGGTGCTGTCCTCGGCGGTCAGCGCGCTGTCGACCTTCTACCAGGACTCGCTCGACCCCTTCAACCAGCAGCAGGTCGAGCTGTCGACCGTGCGGCTGCTGGCCAAGCTCCCCACCATCGCCGCCTACGCGTACAAGAAGTCGGTCGGGCAGCCGTTCCTCTACCCGGACAACTCGCTGGGCCTGGTGGAGAACTTCCTGCGGATGACCTTCGGGTTCCCGGCCGAGCCGTACGAGGCCGATCCGGAGCTGGTCAAGGCGCTGGACATGCTCTTCGTCCTGCACGCCGACCACGAGCAGAACTGCTCGACCTCGACCGTCCGGCTCGTCGGCTCCTCGCAGGCCAACCTCTTCGCGTCGGTCTCGGCGGGCATCAACGCGCTGTTCGGCCCGCTGCACGGCGGGGCGAACCAGTCGGTGCTGGAGATGCTGGAGGGCATCAAGGCCGACGGCGGCGACATCGAACGCTTCGTCGCCCGGGTCAAGGACAAGGAGCCCGGCGTCAAGCTGATGGGCTTCGGGCACCGGGTCTACAAGAACTACGACCCGCGCGCGGCGCTGGTGAAGGCGACCGCCGACACGGTGCTGGACAAGCTGGGCGGCAACAACGAGCTGCTCGACCTGGCCCGCCAGCTCGAGGAGATCGCCCTCTCCGACGACTACTTCGTCGAGCGCAAGCTCTACCCGAACGTCGACTTCTACACCGGTCTCATCTACCGGGCGATGGGCTTCCCGACCCGGATGTTCACCGTGCTCTTCGCCATCGGCCGGCTGCCGGGCTGGATCGCCCAGTGGCGGGAGATGATCGAGGACCCGGCCACGAAGATCGGCCGTCCGCGCCAGGTCTACACCGGCCCGGCCGAGCGCTCCTTCGTGGAGATCGCCCAGCGCTGAAGAAGGACCCCGCTGCCCCCCACCGCTCGCAAGCTCGCGGCGGGCCCCTGCAGCGGGGCCGTTCCAGCCTCTCCGAGGCCCCGCCGTCCAGCTGGACGGCGGGGCCTCGTCGTCTCCCCCCGAAGGGGTGAGCTGCACCCCCCGAACCGGTGAGGGACCTTCACCGCCCCGGGGGGCACGTCGATGGGATCAGAACACCGGACGCCGCCTGGCGCCCGGGCCGATCCGACGCAGCTGGGGGACGACGGTGCCCGCACCACGAGCGCAGGCTCCTGCGCCGCGGCCCCGTGCGCAGTCCGCCGCCGGCCGGTCCACCCGGAAGCCACCCGCCAGGAAGCCCGCCACCCGGAGGGCGCCGGTCCGGCAGCCCGCGGGGAAGAAGCCCGCCCCTCGTACCCCGGCCGGGCGTCGTCCGGCCCCCGGCAGTCGCCGCCCCGCACCGCGGCGCACCCGCACCCCCGGTGCCGCGCAGCGCTGGTGGCACCGCCTGGCCGTCGTCAGCGGCGCCACCCTGGCCCTGATCGGCGTCCTCGCCGTCACCGCCCAGCCGCCCACCGAGGCCGGCCAGGTCTCGTCACCGGCCGCCGTCGCCGGCCAGGCCGAGGCCACCGCCGCGACCCTCGCCGACGCCGCGGCCCGCCACCGGGCCGCCCTGTCCGAGGCCGAGAGCCTCACCGCCCAGGCCCAGCAGGCCCGGGACGCCGGCGCGGCGGCGCTGGCCGTCGTCGCCGCCGACCGGGCTGCCGTGGGCGCCCATGCCGACGCCGCGTACCGGCGCAGCCCGGACGAGCGCTGGCCGCTGGCACAGCTCTCCCTGCACTCCCCCGACTCGACGCCCCAGGTCCTGCACGCGCAGGGCCTGGCCGAGCAGCTGACCGAGCAGCAGGACGCCTCGGTCGCCCGGGCCGCGCGGGCCGCCGTGCAGGCGGCGCAACACACCGACACCGCCGCCGCGGCCGACGCGGCCGCGGCCCGGGCGCGCAACCGGGCCGCCGAGGTGCTCGTCGAGGTCCGCGAGATCGTCGCCGACCTCGACCCGACCGTCAGCGCCCAGTGGGCCGCACTGTCGACCAGCGCCGCCGCTGCCGACCAGCAGGCCCGCAACGCCGCCGCGCTGACCGGCTGGCAGGACCACCTGGGGCGGCTGGCCGCGGCCGGGGTCACCCCGCCCCCCGCCGCGACCCTGACCGACCCGGGTGCACTGCCGGCCGGGCTGGCCCCGCTGCGCGACGCCACGGGTGCGCCGGTGCCCGGCGTGGCCACCACCTACGCCGCCGGCGGCACGCTGACCGTGCTCCCCGCCGAGACCGTCGCCGCGGTCAGCGCCGCGTTCGCCCAGCTCGGCAAGCCCTACCTGGTCGGGCAGCAGGGACCCGACGGCTACGACTGCGGCGGGCTCACCGCCACGGCATGGGCGCAGGGCGGCATCGGCCTGCCCGCCGACCTGCCCGGCCAGTGGACCCAGGGCACCCCCGTCCCGGCCGGGCAGCTCCAGGTCGGCGACGTGGTGTTCCGCACCGACCCGCGCAGCGGCCTGGACGACGTCGGCCTGTACCTGGGCGGCACGAGCGTGCTCTCCGCCTCCGCCGACCGCCGGCAGGTGGCGGTGCGCGAGCTGGCCGACCTGAGCACCGCCGTCCGGGTGACCGTGCCGCCGGCCACGCCCGCACCGCTGCCGGTCAGCGGTCCCGTCCCGGCGACGTGCAGCGCACCGCTGCCCGCCCCCGGGAGCGCCCCCGGGCCGGCCACCGGCGCGTGGGGTGGCTGGGCCAACGGGCAGATCCCGGCCGACCAGCTCTGCACGATCAGCAGCGGGCACCGGTTGCGCTGTGACGCGGCGGCCGCCTACCAGGCCATGGCCGCGGCCTACGCGCAGACCTTCGGCGCCCCGCTGTGCATCACCGACTCCTACCGCTCCCTGGGCGCGCAGGTCGACGTCCACCACCGGAAGCCGAGGATCACCGCGGTGCCGGGCACCTCGAACCACGGCTGGGCCCTGGCGGTCGACCTGTGCGGCGGCATCAACCGCTTCGGCACCGCGCAGACGGCATGGATGCAGCTCAACGCCGGGCACTACGGGTGGCTGCAACCGGACTGGGCGCAGGCGGGCGGGCCGAACCCGGAGCCGTGGCACTGGGAGTACGGCGTCCTCAGCTGACCGGCGCAGGAGAGGGCGCGGCGGGTCAGGCCCAGCCGAGGTCGGCGAGCTCCCGCCACGGCAGGGTCGCGCAGGCGTCGGTCGTCTCGGCCACCAGCCGGCGCGCCACGGCGGCGTCCGCGCAGGCGACCGGCCGGCCGGGGGTGACCACGACGTGCATGTCGTGCAGCCGCAGCCCGGCGGCGGCCATCTCGACGAGCAGCTCCTCGGGGCGGACCAGGACCGCGGTGTCCACGCCCGGCACGCCGGCCGAGGTCCACAGGCCCAGCGGACCCTCGACCCGCAGCGCGGTCCGGACGACGGCGGCCCGGCCCAGCGCAGCCGAGCGTGCCTGGTGGACCAGGGGCAGGGATGCGGTGCGGGACGGCCGCCAGGGCACGACCAGCTGGTCGCGCGTCACCACCACCCGCCAGCCGAGCGCGGTCTGCCGGGCGTCGGACCAGTCCAGGACGGCGATGCCGGCGGCCAGGGCAACGGGGTCGGGTACCGGGCGGCGCGCGAGCCAGGCGTCCAGCGCGGTGGCGACCGACTCGGCCGCCACGGGCACCCGGGCCCGGGTCATCTGCTCGGCGAGCTCGGCGAGCAGGACGCGGGTGCGGCGACCGGTGTCGTCGAGGACCAGCATCGGGCCGCGGCCCGCGCCGTCGAGGACGCCGAGCTCCAGGTCCGGGTCGACCCCCCGGTCGGCCAGCAGCTCCACGGCAGCCCGCACGTCGGTCACCCGGACCTCGGCCCGGTTCAGTCGCTGGAGGAGACCGGCCGGGGTGCCGAAGAGCGCTCCGGTCATGCGCTGCGTCCTCCGGTCAGGGCTTCTCGGGCCACGGTCGGCAGACCGGGCAGGGACAACACACTCGCCAGTTCGACGGCGGACAGCCGCACCGGGACCACGTCGTCCGACCAGCCGGTGGCCCGGCGGACGCGCGCGGTGGGCGCGGGCCAGACGACCTCGCGGGCGGCGGCCACGTGCAGTTCGGTGAGGACCTCGCCCAGGTGGACGGCGACCACCGGGTGCAGCGGCCCTCCGTCGAGCGCGTCCTGTACGGCCCGCTCGACCTCGAGCCGGTCCGGGCTGCTCAGCCAGTGCGGGACGAGCACCGCCTGGGCGGGGTCCCCGGCGGGCGGGCCGCTCACTCCCCCACCGCCGGACGACGGGCTCCGGACCCGACTGGCGGACCGTCCCCCGCACTGTGGCGAGGGGGCTCCGGCGCGGTCACGACATGGATATCGGCAGGTGAGAGGCCCAGTGGACCCGGATCGCAACCTTTTCCGCCCGCTCTGGTCAGCTCCGGGACACCGGGCCGCCGCACGCGCGGGGCGGCTGGCGGAGCTCAGCCGCCGAGCTCGGTGAGCCGCTCCTTGAGGGCCTTCTCGGCGCGGTCGGCGTGCACGTTCATGTTGCGCACCGACGTGCCCAGGTCGGCCGACAGCTGGGTCTTGGTCTGCCCGCCCCAGGTGGTCAGGTACCAGGTCGCCCAGCCGAGCACGTTTGGCTGCGCGGCGCGCTGGTCCCGGCGGGCGGTCGGGTCGGGCGCGCACGCGGCGGTCAGGGCGTGCGACAGCAGGCTCTGCTCGGCCTCGCCCATGATCTCGTCGGGCACCTCGGCGCTGTCGGGGACCACGAACTCGACCGTGTCGGTACCGCCGTCCAGGGACTGCAGGTTGCGCAGGCCGTTGAGGGTGGCGACGGTCTGGGAGTTGCGGCGCAGCGTGGCCACGCTCTGGCCCATGTAGGCGGCCAGCTCCTTCTCGCTGGGCCGGCGCTGGTTCTCCGCGGTGAAGGCGGCGACCGCCTTCTGCTGCTTGTTCTCCGTGTCGGCGGCGGTCCGGCCATAGGCGTTGCGGCCCAGGTCGTGCACCCACTTGGAGAGCTGGGTGGCCAGGAAGGCCCCGAAGGGGACGGACTTGGTCTCGTCGTACTGGCTGACCGCCTTCAACACCCACTCGGCGACCTGCTGGTCGACGTCGTCGTTGTCGGGCAGGTGCAGCCGGATCGTGCTCATGTTCCGCTGCAGGCGCTTGAGGCTGACCCGGCAGTAGTGCCGGCACAGGCCGTCCAGGAACGCGGCGGGCAGGTCGCGGGGGGCCCGGCGGCGCACGCCGGCCTCCGGCCGCAGCCCGACCGTGGCGTAGCCCTCGGCGGCGCACCAGGCGCGGATCAGGCCGGCGAGCGCCTCGCCCGTCCCGGTGTCGCCGTCGACCCGGTACAGGCCGTCGCCCTCGTCGTAGGTCACCGTGACCCCGGCCGGCAGGGCGGCCCGGAACTCGGTGAGCGGCAGCTCCCGGTCGGTGCGGAAGTGCACCCGGTCGCGGGGGGTGATCGGGGCCAGTGCCCAGCCCTCGGCCTCGGTGAGCCCACCGAAGACCAGCGGTTCACGGGTACGGGCGGGGTCGGTGGCGAGCTGGGCGGTGAGCATGTCCTGGGACACCGGTCCTCCTGAGGGGAAGTGCAGGTGTGGAAGGTCTGGACGACATCGTCGAGGAGTTCCTCGTGGAGAGCCACGAGAACCTCGACCAGCTGGACCAGGATCTGGTCGCCCTGGAGCAGGACCCCCGTTCACGGGACCGGCTCTCGA
>NZ_JAAKGN010000019.1:0-45883 GCF_011039295.1 Modestobacter sp. KNN46-3
CGGGCGCCGGCGCTGCGCCTGGCACCGGAGATCGAGGCCGCCTACGCAGCCATCGTGGCCAGCCACGTCCGGCTCATCACCGGGCTCAACAGCGAGATCGCCTCACTGCAGGCGGTGGTGGCCGAGGGTTTTGGCCGACACCCGGACGCTGACATCGTGACCAGCCAGCCCGGGCTGGGACCGATCCTCGGCGCCCGGGTGCTCGCCGAGTTCGGCGACGACCACACCCGCTACACCGACGCCAAGGCCCGCAAGAACTACGCCGGCACCTCACCGATCACCCGAGCCTCGGGCACCCGCCGGGTCGTGCTGGCCCGCTATGCCCGCAACAAGCACCTCGCCGACGCCACCCACCAGTGGGCCTTCTGCGCGCTCACCGCCTCACCCGGCGCCCGCGCCTACTACGACGCGATCCGCGCCCGCGGCACCGGACACCACGCTGCCCTCCGACAACTCGGCAACCGACTCGTCGGCATCCTCCACGGCTGCCTCAAGACCAGAACCCGCTACGACGAGGACACCGCCTGGCCCGCAATCACCGCGGCCGCGGCTTGACCTCCCGAACCATGGGATGTCTGAGGCCCCGCCGGTTGCCGGGACCCGGCAACCGGCGGCGGCGGACGGTGCCCGGTCATGGCGGTGCGGCCGCCCGGAGGACGGGCCACCGTCGGCGGACGGCGAGTGTCCATGGTCGGCCTCGCCCGTGGCCCGAGGAGGCGGCCGTGTCCACGTCCACCGGAGGCAACGGCGCCAGCTCGACCGGGGGCGTCCGGGCGTTGCGACTGCTGCTCGTCGTCCTGTACGTGGGGATCGCGCTGCCCGGGGCGCTGGTGACCCCAGTGCCGCGGATGCTGCTGCTGGCGCCGCTGGTCGGCGCCTTCGCCGCCGTCGTCGCCGGGCTGGTCGACCCCGGGTTCCCGGCGCAGCCGCGCGCGCGGCGGGTCGTGCTGGGGGCCTTCGCCGGTGCGGCGCTGACCGTGCCGTTCGCCAGCGGTGTCGGCCTCCTGGGGCCGTCCGGCGCCTGGCTGGTGATCGGCATGATCCTGCTGGCGGCGACCGTGGTCGGGTCCTGGATCGCCGAGTGCGACTCGGCACCGCTCCCGCTGTCGGACCCGCGGCGGGTGGCGGCGTTGCGTGACTTCGTCAGCGTGCTGTCCACCGAGGCGCTGATCCGCGAGTGGCGGGCCACCGGGACACCGCTGCAGGTGGCGACCGACCCGCAGGAGCGGGCAGCGCTGGTGCGGGTCCGTGGGCTCATCCTCGACGAGCTGGTCCGCCGGGACCCGGAGGCCATGGCCCGGTGGCTGGAGGACGGCGGACCGGCCGACCCCGGGACGGACGTGCGCCGGCAGCGGGGCCCGGCCGGCTGAGGGCCGCCGGCAGCAGGTCGCTGCCGGCAGCCCTCCTGCTCAGACCGTGAAGACGTTGATCAACCGGTTCAGCTCCCCGGAGAGCTGGTCGAGCTCCCGGGCGGCGCTCCGGGCGGAGTCGACGTCGGCCGCGGTGCGGTCGGCGTCGGTGGTCACGTCGTTCATCGTGTCGGTCACCGACGTGGCCCCGTCGGCCACCGAGTTGACGCTGCGGGACAGCTCGTTGGTGACCGCCGTCTGCTCCTCCACCGCGCTGGCGATGGTGGTCTGGTGGTCGTTCATCTCCCGGATGACCGCGACGATCTGACTGATCGAGCCGACCGCGGCGGTGGTGTCGGCCTGGATCGACTGCACCCGCTTGTGGATCTCCTCGCTGGCCCGCGAGGACTCCTGGGCCAGCTCCTTGACCTCGGTGGCGACGACGGCGAAGCCCTTGCCGGCCTCACCCGCGCGGGCCGCCTCGATCGTGGCGTTGAGCGCCAGCAGGTTGGTCTGCTCGGCGACCGCCGAGATGACCTTGACCACGTCGCTGATCTCGCGCGAGCTGGTGCCCAGGGCCGCGATCGCCGTCTCGGTGCTGGCGGCCAGCTCGACCGCACCCTGCCCGACGTTGCTGGCGTCGCTGGCGCTGCGGGCGATCTCCCGGATCGCCGACCCCATCTGCTCGGCGCCGGCCGCTGCGGAGGTGACCCCGGAGCTGATGTCGGCGGCCGCCTGGTGGGCGTGCCGTGCCTGGTCCCGGCTGCGGGCGGCCCGCTCGCTCAGCCCGTCGGCCACCCGGGCGACGCCGGAGGCCGAGACCGCGAGCGAACCGGCGGCGGAGCCGATGTCGCGGATCGTGCCGGCCACCTTGTCGACGAACCGGTTGAAGGCGCCGGCGAGCTCGCCCACCTCGTCCTGTGCGGAGTCGTCGACCCGCTGGGTCAGGTCGCCCTCGCCGTCGGCGATCTCGGCCATCCGCTGCCGCAGCGCCTCCAGCGGTGCGGTCAGCCGCCGCCCCAGCCACCAGGCGAGCGCCAGACCGGCGAGCCCGACCAGCAGCGCGGAGACGACCAGCGCACTGAGCATGGACGAGCGGCCGTCCTCCAAGCCCTCGACGGCGGCCGCGAAGTCGCTGTCCTGCGCGTCGACCACCAGCACCCAGTCCCAGGGCGCGTAGTAGCTGACCTGCACCGTGTGCGTGCCGGTCGCGGCGTCGCGGTAGCGGACGGTCGCCTGCTCACCCGGCTCCAGCCCGACGGCGGCCGCCACCACCTCCTGGATCCAGGGCTTGCCGTCGGCGTCCTGCGCCTCCAGCAGGGAGGTGCCCTCGGCCTGCCCGTCCTTGCTGATCAGCACCGTGCCGGCCCGGTCGCCGGTGCCACCGAGGGCCCAGACCGTGCCGTTCGCGCCGGCAGCGGTGGTCTGCAGGCTCTCCCGCAGCGCGGGCAGGTTCTCCTGCTTCACACCCACGTAGAGCATGCCGATGACCTGTCCGTCCGCGTCGAACAGCGGCTCGTAGGCGGTGACGTACCAGGAGTCGACGACGAACGCCGTCCCGCGGTAGGTCTGGCCGTTCAGCACGGCGGAGACGACGGGGCTGGGCGCGCCACCCGCGCCGACCGCGGGGATGTAGGTGCCGATCGCCCGGGAGCCGGTGGCGCTGACCACGTTCGTCGCGACGCGGAGCATGTCCCCCGCGCGGTTCATCCGCTGGAAGACCGTCGCGGTGCCGCCGACCAGCTCCTGCACCTGGTCCACGACCGGGGTGGGCGCCGCGACGTCGGCGTTCTTGCCCAGCCACGTCCCGCCGACCTCGACGCGGGGAAGCGCGACGGGGACGACCTCGCCGGTCACCTGGTTCTTCGCATCCCAGGCGACGGTGTTGCGGGTGGCCGAACCGAGCCCGAAGCCGCCGGCCTGCTGCAGCACGTAGCCGGCCACCTCCAGGTCGTTGTCGACGGCCGCGGCGATCGAGTCGCCCTGGCTGGAGACGACGTCGTACACGCCGTCCGCGGTCTGCTCGATGCTGTGCTGGACCATCTCCTGGACGTCGGCCTTGGCGGCGTCGGCGAACTCGCCGCTCTGCCAGGCACTCACCCCCAGCATGGCCGCCGCGGTCACGGTGACGCTGGCCACAGCCAGTGCCACCACCTTCGTCCTGATGCCCCTGCGCACGTGTGCTCCCTGGCCCGCTTCCCCGGGCGGGAGAGATCCCCGCCTCGAACGGGGTCATCGGCAGTCGAGTGGATCTTCGGTACCGGCCGGCGTCCGGGTGCGTCCCACCAGCCGGACAGGAGTTCTCGGAGGGGGTGCGGCGCGCCGTACGCTCAGGGGGTGAGCCTCCCTGAACCCGCCGAGCTCCTGCCGGACCTGGACCGGTGGCGGGGACTGCCCGCCGCCCAGCAGCCGGAGTGGCCCGACCGGGCCGCCGTCGACGCCGTGCTGTCGACCCTGTCGAGCGTGCCGCCCATCGTGGCGCCGGCCGAGGTCGACACCCTGCGCCAGCAGCTGGCCGACGTCGCCCAGGGCAAGGCGTTCCTGCTCCAGGGCGGCGACTGTGCCGAGACCTTCGACCTGAACACCGAGCCGCACCTGCAGGCGACCACCCGCACGCTGCTGCAGATGGCCGTCGTCCTCACCTACGGGGCGAGCGTGCCGGTGGTGAAGGTCGGCCGGGTGGCCGGGCAGTACGCCAAGCCGCGTTCGTCCAACACCGACGCCCTCGGGCTGCCGTCCTACCGCGGCGACATGGTCAACTCGCTGAACCCGGTGCTGGAGGAGCGGATCCCCGACCCGGGCCGGCTGGTGCGCGCCTACGCGAACTCGGCGGCGGCGATGAACATGATCCGCGCCTACGCCCGCGGCGGGCTGGCCGACCTGCACGCCGTGCACGACTGGAACAAGGACTTCGTCGCCAGCTCGCCGGCCGGGGTGCGCTACGAGGTCATCGCCCAGGAGATCGACCGGGCGCTGGCGTTCATGAAGGCCTGCGGTATCGACGACGCGGCGCTGCGCGGGGTGGAGCTCTACAGCAGCCACGAGGCGCTGATCCTGGACTACGAGCGCGCGCTGACCCGGATGTACGAGGGCCGCCCGTACGCGCTGAGCGCGCACTTCGTCTGGGTGGGGGAGCGCACCCGGCAGATGGACGGTGCGCACATCGAGTTCGTCTCCAGGCTGGCGAACCCGATCGGCGTGAAGATCGGTCCGGGAACCACGCCGGAGCAGGCCACCGAGCTGGTCGAGCGGCTGGACCCCGACGGTGTCCCCGGCCGGCTCACGCTGATCAGCCGGATGGGCAACGGCAAGATCCGCGACGTCCTGCCCGGCATCGTGGAGAAGGTGACCGCCAGCGGCCACCAGGTGGTGTGGCAGTGCGACCCGATGCACGGCAACACCCACGAGTCGCCCAGCGGCTACAAGACCCGGCACTTCGACCGGGTGGTCGACGAGGTGCTCGGCTTCTTCGACGTGCACCGCGGGCTGGGCACCTGGCCCGGCGGCATCCACGTCGAGCTCACCGGTGAGGACGTCACCGAGTGCCTGGGCGGGGCCATGGAGATCAGCGACGCCGACCTGAACAGCCGCTACGAGACCGCGTGCGACCCGCGGCTGAACACCGGCCAATCGCTGGAACTGGCCTTCCTCGTCACCGAGATGCTGCGCGGCTGATGTACGGGATCGACACCGACGGCCCGGCCACCCGCGGCGACGCGGTCGACCTGCGTTCGGACACGCTCACCCGGCCGACCCCGGCCATGCGCCGGGCCATGGCCGAGGCGGAGGTCGGCGACGACGTCTACCGCGAGGACCCCACGGTCAACTCGCTGGAGGAGCGGGTCGCCGAGCTGTTCGGCCACGAGGCCGCGTTGTTCGTGCCGTCCGGGACGATGGGCAACCAGATCGGGCTGCGGCTGGTCTGCGAGCCCGGCCAGGAGGTGCTCGGGGACGCCGACGCGCACGTGCTCACCTACGAGATGGGTGCGGCGGCGGCGCTGTTCGGGCTCTCCTCCCGCACGGTGGTCTCCGAGGGGGGCCGGCTGTCGGCCGACCAGCTGATCGCCCAGGTGCGGCCGCACGGCGACTGGCACCTCACCGCGACCGCGGCGATCGCCGTGGAGAACACCCACAACCGGGGTGGCGGGCTGGTGCAGCCCCTCACCGAGCTGGAGCGGCTGTTCGCCTGGTCCCGCACCGCCGGGGTGAACGTGCACCTGGACGGCGCCCGCGTGTTCAACGCGTCCGTGGCCTCCGGCGTCCCGCTGGCCACCTACGGGCGGCTGGCCGACACCGCGTCGGTGTGCCTGTCCAAGGGGCTGGGCGCGCCGATCGGTTCGGTGCTGGTCGCGAACGCGGAGCGGATCGCGGCTGCCCGGTTGTGGCGCAAGCGGCTCGGTGGCGGCATGCGCCAGGTCGGCGTGCTCGCCGCGGCGGCCCACCATGCGCTGGACCACCACCTCGACCGGCTGGCCACCGACCACGAGCACGCGCGGCTGCTCGCCGAGCGCCTCGGCGTCGACCCCACGACGGTGGAGACGAACATGGTGGTCGTCGACGACGTGCCGGCCCCGGCCGTCGCCGAGGCCGCCAAGGCCCAGGGGGTGCTGGTCGGCCAGGTCAGCGCACGGCGGGTCCGGCTGGTCACCCACCTGGACGTCGACCGGGACGGCGTGGAGCGGGCGGCCAAGGTGCTCACCCAGGTGATCGGCGACCTCACGGGCCACTGAGGCGGCCACCTCCGGGCGAGACCTGATCGTCACCTGGGGACCTCTCGCGCGCAGGTGATCACGACTGCCAGAGTGGTGCCCTCGCCCGCGCCCGCGGTCGAGACCACGTCGCCGTCGACTCGAAGAGGTCTCCCGTGCCAGAAGTCGAACCAGCCCTGGGCACCACACCGCTGTTGCTGATCGCCGTGGGCGCCGTCGCCGTGCTGCTCGTGTTGATCATGAAGTTCAAGGTCCACGCCTTCGTGGCGCTGGTGCTGGTCAGCCTGCTGACCGCGCTGGCGACCGGGATCGCCATCGGGGACGTCATCGACACCATGCTGGCCGGGTTCGGCTCGACCCTGGCCGCGGTCGCGCTGCTGGTCGGGCTGGGCGCGATGATCGGCAAGCTGCTGGAGGTCACCGGCGGCGCCACCGTGCTGGCGGACTCGCTGATCAACCGGTTCGGGGAGAAGCGGGCACCGCTGGCCCTGGGCGTCGCGTCGCTGCTGTTCGGCTTCCCGATCTTCTTCGACGCCGGCTTCGTGGTCTTCCTGCCGATCATCTTCAGCGTCGCCCGCCGGTTCGGTGGCTCGGTGCTGCTCTACGCGCTGCCCTCGGCGGGCGCCTTCGCGGTCATGCACGCCTTCGTGCCGCCGCACCCGGGGCCGGTCGGCGCCGGCGACATCCTGGGCGCCGACATCGGGCTCCTGGTCGTCGTCGGCCTGGTCATCGGCCTGCCCACCTGGTTCATCTCCTGCTACCTGTTCAGCCGGTGGATCGGCGGGCGGGTCATGGTGCCGATCCCGTCCACCCTCGCCGGTCGCAAGTCCGAGGCCGACGACCCCCGGGTCGACACCGACGTCGACGACGCGGGCGGTCCGGACGGCCGTGGCCCGGGTGGCCCGGCAGGCACAGGTGGCGGCGCCACCGTGGCCGCCGGCACGGCGACGTCGACGGACACCCGGACCGGGCCGCCGAAGTTCAGCACCGTGCTGGCCCTGCTGCTCCTGCCGCTGGTGCTCATCCTGCTCAACACCGGCTTCAACACGCTGGCCACGGCCGGGGCGGTCGACGGGGACGCCGGGTGGCTGGACTGGGTGACCCTGCTCGGCCAGACGCCGGTGGCGCTGCTGATCACGCTGCTGGTCGCCGCCACGGTGCTCAGCCGTGAGCGGTTCTCCCGCGCGGAGACCGAGGACCTGCTGAACTCCTCGATCGGTCCGGTCGCGGCGATCATCCTGATCACCGGCGCCGGCGGCATGTTCGGTGGGGTGCTGCGGTCCAGCGGCATCGGCACCGCGCTGGCCGACAGCCTGGAGTCGATCGGCCTGCCGGTGATCGTCGCGGCCTTCGTGATCGCGACCTGCCTGCGGGTGGCCCAGGGCTCGGCGACGGTCGCGCTGCTGACCACCGCCGCGCTGATCGCCCCGGCGGTGGCGGAGAACGACCTGTCCCGGATGGACACCGCGCTGGTGGTCATCGCGATCGCCTGTGGCGCCACCGTGCTCTCGCACGTCAACGACTCCGGGTTCTGGCTGGTCGGCCGGTTCCTGGAGATGGACGTGAAGACGACCCTGCGCACCTGGACGGTGATGGAGACCCTGATCGGGGTGGTCGGTTTCGTCATCGCCTGGGCGCTGAGCCTGGTCTTCTAGCGGCCCGTCGCGACCGGGGCCGGGCCGCCCGCGCGAGCGGACGACCCGGCCCCGGGTGTGGCGGGCGGACTCACCAGGTGCTGAACAGCAGGTCGTTGTCCTCGGTGCGGGTCGTGGGGACCGCGTCCTTGGTGGTCGCCGCGGTGATCGCGTCGGCCACCGTGGCCGGGGAGGCGGCCGGGTCGCCCTGCAGGTAGAGCGCTGCGACGCCGGCCACGTGCGGGGTGGCCATCGACGTCCCGCTGATCGTCCTGGTGGCGGTGTTCGAGGTGTGCCAGGCGCTGGTGATGCCCACGCCGGGTGCGAACAGGTCGACACAGGCGCCGTGGTTGCTGAACGACGCCGGCGCGTCGGTCCGGTCGGTGGCGCCGACGGTGAGGGCGGCGTCCACCCGGGACGGCGAGCCGGCGCACGCGTCCTGCGGGACGCCGGCGGCGTCACCGTTCCCGGCTGCGACGGCGTAGCTGACCCCGTCGGCGATCGAGCGCTGCACGGCCCGGTCCAGCGCGCTGCTGGCGCCACCGCCCAGGCTCATGTTGGCCACCGCGGGGGCGCCGGCCGGGTGGTGGGCGGTGACCCAGTCGATGCCGGCGATGACCCCGGCGTTGGTGCCGCTCCCGGCGCAGTCCAGCACCCGGACGGCGACCAGCCGCACCCCCTTGGCCACCCCGTACCGCGAGCCGCCCACGGTGCCCGCGACGTGCGTGCCGTGCCCGTTGCAGTCGTCGGCCCGGCCGCCGTCCACCGCGTCGTACCCGGAGACCGCGCGGCCACCGAGGTCACCGTGTCCGAGCCGGATGCCGGTGTCGATGACGTAGGCGGTGACGCCCGCGCCGGTGGCGGTCCAGCTGTAGGAGCCGCTGAGCGGCAGCGTCCGCTGGTCGGTGCGGTCCAGGCCCCAGGTGGCACTGGACTGGGTGGCCTGCAGCTGCACCGGGGCGTCCCGCTCGACGGCCGCGACACCGGGCAGCGTGGCGAGCCGGTCGGCCACCTCGGGGCGCAGCGTGACGGCGAACCCGTTCAGCGCCGCGGTGTAGACGTGGTCGACGTGGCCACCCAGCCGGGCGGTGGCCAGGGCGGCGACGGAGGACGGCACCGAGCCGGGGGTGAGGCTCACGATGTAGGTGGCCGGTGCGCCCGGCGCTGCGGCGGCGGTCCCGGCGGTGAGGCCGATGCCGCTGACGGTGAGGGCGGCCACGGCGGCGGTGGCCAGGGTCCTGCGGATCTGCACGGTGGTTCTCCTCGTTCCGGGGACATCGCAGCCAGCTGCGGATCCGACACGGAGAGTGAAACCACTGGGTGTCGATTCTGGAAGCTCCCGGGCCGTGGGATCGATTGCGGACGGCGTTTCCCGCCACCCGGGCGAGTCGCGGTCAGCGGGGGACGAGGCCGCCGTCGCGCAGTGCGCAGAGCAGGGCGATGTCCTTGGCGTGGCCGTCGTCGGCGCTGGGGGTCTCCACGACCACCGGCACCCCGGCCATCGCCGGGTGGGTGAGCAGCTCGGCGAAGGGTGCTGCGCCGATCGAGCCGGCCCCGATGGTGGTGTGCCGGTCGCGGGTGGAGCCGCACCCGTCCAGCGAGTCGTTGGCGTGGACGAGCCCCAGCCGGCCCGGGCCGACGGTGGCCTCCAGCGCGTCCAGGGTGGCCGCCATGCCGCCCGGGGTGGCCAGGTCGTGCCCGGCGGCCCAGGCGTGGCAGGTGTCGAAGCAGACTCCGACGGCGGGATGGTGGTCCAGGGCGGCCAGGTAGGGGCCCAGATCCTCGACGGTGGCCGCCAGCGACCTGCCGCCGCCGGCGGTGGGCTCGATCAGCAGTCGGGGTGCACCCTCGGGCAGCTCGTCGAGCACCGGCAGCAGCCGCTCGTGCAGCTGGGCCAGCGCCGCGTCGTACCGGTCGGCGCCCACCGCCGAACCGGCGTGCACGACCACGCCGGCGCACCCGAGCTGGGCACCCCGGGCCAGGTTGTGCCGGATGGTGGCGACCGACTGCTCGACGGTGGCCTCGTTCGGCGACCCGACGTTCACCAGGAACGGCGTGTGGATGAACGACGGCACCCCACGCTCGGTGCACCCGGCGGTGAACGCGGCGTCCTGCGCCGGGTCGCCCGTACTGGGTCGCCACCCGCGTGGGTTGCCGACGAACACCTGGACGGCGCGGGCGCCCACGGCGTCGGTGTAGGCCAGCCCGCCCTTGGCCAGGCCGCCCTTGATCTGGATGTGCGCCCCGATCGCGGGCAGCACGGCAGGAGCTGAGGTCACGGAGCGCAGGTCACCCGAATGTCACTCACCCGAAGGTCACCAGGATGGTGACCGACGAGCCCAGGTCGACGACCTCGCCGGCCCCGGGGGTCTGCCGCAGCACCTGGTTGCCGAAGAACTGGGTGACCTCGGCCTCCAGGCCGGCCTCCTCGAGGGTGGCGATGGCCTCCTCGCGGTTCTTGCCGGTGACGTCGGGGACCGCGACCTGCGGCAGCCCCTCGGACACGGTGATCGTCACCCGGCTGCCGTAGGGCTGCTCGCCCGCACCGGGGCCGGGGCTGACCGCCATGACCGCGCCGGTCGCGACGTCGGCGCTGCGGCCGGTGGCCCGCTCGACCGTGAAGCCCAGCTGCTCCAGGTTGCTCTCGGCGGCGTCCGGGCTCTGGCCGACGACGTTGGGCACCGCGACCGGCGCGCGGCCGGAGGAGACCACGACGGTGACGGTGTCACCGCGCTTGAGCTCCGTCCCCGGCACGGGGTCGAAGCGGATCACGTCGCCCTCGCCCACCTCGTCGCTGTAGGCCTCCACGGTGCTGAAGGCCAGGTCGGGGAACTGGGTCTGCAGCTGGGCCAGGACGGCGTCGGCGGGCTGGCCGGCCAGCGTCGGGTCGACCGCGAACCGCTCCGGGCCCTTGGAGACGACCAGCTCCACGTCCGAGCCGCGGATCGCCTCACCCGCGGCCGGGTCGGCGGTGATCACCGCACCGAGCGGCACCGTCTCGCTGAACTGCTCCTCGGCGAGGACCGGGTCCAGCCCGGCCTCCTGGAGCAGCCCGACCGCGGTGTCCTGGTCCTTGCTGAGCAGGTCGGGGACCTCGGTCCAGCGCCCGACGCCCAGCCACCAGCCGATCGCACCGATGGTCACGGCGAGCAGCAGCACCACCGCGATGCCCAGCTGGGCGCGGCGACGGCGGATGTGCGGCGGGACCCCGGGGCGGACGACGGGCGGGCGCGGGCCGATGCCCGGGCGCGCGCCGCCCACGGCGGTGGTCGGCCCGGCCCCCATGCCCGGCAGCACCGTGGTGCCCCGGCCGCGCTCCACCGGGCCGCCGAGGACCTCGGTGTGGGGCTCACCGCTGCGCCTGCCCGGCGCGCTGGGCTGCCGGGGGCGTGGTGCGGTCGGGCGGTTGGTCGGGCGAAGCGTGGCGGGGTTGTCGGCCGGCAGACCGGTGGGCACCGGGACGCGGGCCAGGCCCAGGTCGGCGCGCAGGTCGGCCAGCTCGGCCAGGAAGGCGCCGGCGTCCAGCGGCCGGGCGGCCGGGTCGCGCCGGGTGGTGCGGGTGACCAGCTCGTCGACCTGCCAGGGCACCGTCGCCACCTCGGCCGACGGAACGGGCACGTCGTGGTGCACGTGCTGGTAGGCGACCGCCAGCGGGGTGTCACCGGCGTAGGGCGGGTGGCCGGTGAGCAGCTCGTAGAGCATCACGCCGGCGGCGTAGACGTCGCTGCGGGCATCGCTGCGGCCGCGCTCGAGCTGCTCGGGGGAGAGGTAGGCGACCGTGCCGATGAGGACGCCGCCGGTGTGGCTGGTCTGCCCGGTGCCGGCCACCGCGCGGGCCAGCCCGAAGTCGGCGACCTTCACCTGGCCGTCGGTGGAGATGAGCACGTTCTCCGGCTTGATGTCGCGGTGGACGATCCCGGCCCGGTGCGCGGCGGTCAGCCCGGCCAGCACCGGCTCCAGGACGGCGAACGCCTCGGCGACGGTGAGCCGGCCGCGGGCCTGCAGCAGGTCGCGCAGCGTGCGGCCGCGCACCAGCTCCATGACCAGGTAGACCAGGCCCTGGTCGCTGCCCTGGTCGCTGACCGACACCACGTTGACGTGGCTGAGCATCGCGGTGGCCCGGGCCTCCCGGGTGAACCGGTCGACGAAGGCGGGGTCGTGCGCCAGGTGCTCGGCCATCACCTTGACCGCCACGGTGCGGTGCAGGCGGAGGTCGGTGGCGGCGTAGACGGTGGACATGCCGCCACGCGCCAGACGCTCCTCGAGGCGGTAACGCCCCTCGAGGACGAGGCCGACCACGGGGTCGGTCACGACGGTCTCCACGCCGGCGAGTCTAGGAGCGGATCGTGGTGCGCGGCCCGAACGACGCGTGCTGCCAGGTCACGGTCTGGACTCCAGGGACCTGGAGTGACCAGGTGGACGCGTGGGGTCGCCGGACCTGGTCGGTCCGGGGCGCCGGTGGCCAGCGGGGCGGCTGGGGCCGGACGGCGCGCCGGCCCGCTGTTCAGCGGCCGGGCCACGGCCGGACGACGGTGTCGCGCGGCACCGCCCGGACGTCGTCGACTCCGCACAGGGCCATGGTGTGCGCCAGTTCCTCGCTCAGCCCGTCGATCACCCGGGCCACGCCGTCGGCACCGCCGGTGGCCAGCCCCCACACCGTGGGGCGGCCCAGGAAGACCGCCCGCGCGCCCAGTGCGAGGGCGGTGAGCACGTCCGACCCGTTGCGGATGCCCCCGTCGACGTAGACCTCGACCTCGTCCCCGACCGCATCGACCACCTCCGGCAGCGCCTCGGCACTGGCGATCGCCGGGTCGGCCTGCCGCCCGCCGTGGGTGGAGACCCACACCGCGGCCGCGCCGGCGGCCACGCAGCGGGCCGCGTCGTCCCCGCGCAGCACGCCCTTGACCACGACCGGCAAGCCGGAGACGTCGGCGAACCGGCCGATGTCGGCGAAGGTCCAGGTGGGCGTCTCGGCGGCGGCCAGCGGCGGCTGCGGCCCGGTCACCGGCGGGTGGTTGGCGAGCCGGAGCCCCGCGGGCAGCGCGAAGTCGTGCCGCAGGTCGCGGTGCCGGCGACCGAGGACCGGCAGGTCGACGGTGAGCACGAGCGCTCCGTACCCGGCCCGACCGGCGCGGCGGGCCAGCTCGTCGGTGTGACCGGGGGAGTGCAGCCGGTAGAGCTGGAACCAGCGTGGCCCGGCCGGCCGGGCTGCGGCGACCTCCTCCAGCGAGGTGGTCGCGCTGGTCGACACGGTCATCAGTGCGCCGGTCGCGGCCGCGCCGCGGGCGGTGGCCAGCTCGCCGTCCGGGTGCGCCATCGCCTGGTACGCCCACGGCGCGACCCCGATCGGGGTGGCCACCTCCGCACCCAGCAGCGTGGTGCCCAGCTGTGCGGTCGCGATCCCGCGCAGCACCCGGGGGCGCAGTCGCCACGACCGCCAGGCGGCCGGCGCCTCGGCCAGGGTGGTCTCGGTGCCGGCGCCACCGGCGTAGTAGTCCGCGACGTCGGCCGGCAGCAGGTCGCGGGCCTGCGCGGCGAGCGCGTCGAGGTCCAGGTACGGCGGCTCGCGACCGGGGGCGTCCGGTGTGGCTGGTACCTCGGTGCCCCGCTGGGGCTGACTCAGCCGGGGACCGTTCGCCGGGGCTCCACTGTGCGCCATAGGCTCGCAGCCTATGGACACGTTCACCCCCGCGGAGGTCGCCGAGCAGCTCGGCGTCTCGACCAACAAGGTCCGTCAGCTGATCGCCGAGCGGAAGCTCATGGCCGTGCCCGGCAGCGGCAACAGCAAGATCCCGGTGGACTTCGTCCAGGACGGGGTGATCCTCAAGCACCTGCCCGGTCTGCTCACCGTGCTCTACGACGGTCGGTTCACCGACGAGGAGGCCTTCGAGTGGCTGTTCCGCGAGGACGACTCGCTGCCGGGGACGCCGGTGCAGGCGCTGCGCGACGACCGGCACACCGAGGTCACCCGCCGGGCCCAGGCCCTCGCGCTGTAGACCTGGCGCGGTAGCCGCCGGCTGACCGGGCACCTGCCCTACCGGACGCTGGTGGTCGCCGTCCGGGGGCCGCCGACCCTGGCCAGCTGGGCGGCGGTCAACCGGCGGGCGAACACGGCCAGCCGCCGTGGCCGGGACACCCGGACCCGGCGGTCCAGCACCCGGTGGTCGGCGCGCTCGATCTCGGTGAGGATGCCGCCGTAGAGGGCGGTGGCCGCGCGCACGCAGTCCCGGGACTCCCGCGCCAGCATCGGGGTGCCCGGTGCCGCGTCGTCGTAGCGGCGGCGGGTGACCGCGACCATCTCCCGCATCAGCGCGGCGAAGCCGGGGGAGTGCCGCTTGGCGGCCAGCTGCTCGCGGGTCACCCCGTGTGCGGCCATCAGGTCCGCCGGCAGGTAGACCCGGCCGCGGTCGACGTCCTCGGCGACGTCCCGCAGGAAGTTGGTCAGCTGGAAGGCCTCGCCCAGGGCGATGGCGTGCGGCGCGGCCTCCTCCCGGGTCACGCCCGGCGCGGTGCCGAGCACCGGCAGCACCTGCAACCCGATCACCGAGGCCGAGCCCCACATGTACCGGTCCAGGGCCGCGAGGTCGGCGTAGCCGGTGACGTCCAGGTCGCTGGTCATGGCGGCGAGGAAGTCGACCAGGTGTTCCATCGGGATGCCGTAGCGGCGGTAGGTGTGCACCAGGGCGAGCCGGACCGGGTCGTCGGACCAGCCGGTCCGGACTTCCTCCAGCGCCGCCGTCGACCAGGCCAGCAACTCGCCCTCGGGGTCCCGGCCGGGCTGGTCGGCGCCGACGTCGACGATGTCGTCGGCGACCCGGGCGGCGGCGTAGAGCGCGTGGACAGCCGCCCGGCGGTCCGGGGTGAGCAGCCGGGTGGCCAGGAAGTAGGACTTGCCGTGCTCGGCGGCGATCCCGCGACACACCGCGTACGCCGCGTCCAGCGTGGCCTGCTGCTCCTCGCGGCTGGTCGGTGGGACGGCGGTCATGCCGGCACCGGACCGGTGATCCGCTCGGCGGCGAGCCGGCCGCTGATCACCACCATGGGGACGCCGACGCCCGGCTGGACCGACGAACCGGCCAGGACGACGTTCTCCGGACCCCCGCGCGGCAGGGTCGAGGGGCGGAACGGCCCGGTCTGCCCGAAGGTGTGCGCGAGCGCGAACGGGGTGCCCGCGGCCATCCCCTGGGCGGCCCAGTCGACCGGGGTGAGCAGCTCCTCGACCTCGATCGCCTCGCTGACCCCGGTCCAGCCCCGTGCCTCCAGGGTGGCCAGCAGCTCCTCGCGGTAGCGGGGGGCCAGCGCCGGCCAGTCCAGGTCGGGGTTCCCGCCACTGCGCGGGTCGAGGTTGGGGGTGGGCGCGACCACGCTGATCACCTGGCCTCCCTCGGGGGCCAGTGAGCGGTCGGTCACCGACGGCATGCTGATCAGGAGGCTGGGGTCGCTCATCGGCCGGCCGTCGCGGGTGAGCTCGGCGAACACCTGCTCCCAGGCCGCGCCGAAGCTGATCGTGTGGTGCGCCTGGCCGGGCAGCTCGGCCCGCACGCCCAGGTGCAGCGCCACGCAGGACGGCGAGTAGACCGGGCGCCGCGGCCCACGCAGGCCGGGCACCAGCCGGTGCGGGGCGTCGGCGGTGACCACGACGGCGTCGGCGGGCAGCAGGTCGCCGTCCTCGAGTGCCACCCCGGTGACCCGGCCGCCGGCCAGCTCCAGCTGGGCGACCTCCGTGCCGTAGCGGAACTCCACCCCGGCGTCGGCGGCGGCCGCGGCCATCGCCCGGGGGACGGCGCCGATCCCGCCCTGCGGGTGCCAGACGCCGGCCCCGATGTCGAGCTGGGCGATGACCGCGTAGGCGGCGATCGCCCGGAACGGGGAGACGCCGGCGTAGAGCGCCTGGAAGCTGAACAGCCGGCGCAGCCGGTCGTCGGTGAAGGCGGCCCCGACGTGCTTCGACAGCCGGCGGAACCCGCCGCGGCGGGCCAGGGCCAACAGCTCGGGGCCCAGCAGGTCCAGCGGGGAGTCCAGGTTGCGGTCGATGAAGGTGCGCAGCTGCAGCTCGTAGAGCTCGGCGAGGTCGTCGAGGTAGCGGAGCAGGGCGGCGGCCTCGCCGGCGCCGCACAGCCGTTCCACCTCGGCGGCGAAGGCGGTGCGGTCGGCGTGCACGTCCAGGTGCGACCCGTCGGCGAACTGGGCCCGGTAGGTGGTGTCCAGGGGGGTGAGGGTCAGCCGGTCGGCCATCGTCTCGCCGACCGCGGCGAAGGCGTCGGCGACCAGGTCGGGGGCGGTGAACACCGAGGGCCCGGTGTCCAGCGCGTACCCGGCCCGCTCGACGCGGCCGGCCCGCCCGCCGGGGCCGGGGCAGCGGTCGACGACGGTGACCTCCCGCCCGGCGCCGCGCAGCCGCAGCGCCGCGGACAACCCGGCCAGGCCCGCGCCGATCACCACGACCCGGTCGGTACGCCCCGGCACGGTGCGCAACTGACGGTTCAGCAGGGCCCTCGTCATCGTTCGCCCCCACCGAAATGGCCATCTTGGTGGCTCGTGCGGGCGGTCACGCGGTGCGGGTGGTCGCGGCGACGGCGAGCGAGTCGAGCGCGGTGCGGGCCTCGTCGCTGATCGGCGCCGCGGCGATGGCCGCCCGGGCCACCGCGGTGCGGTCGGCGATCCGGTCCTCGACCCGGGCGCGGGCGCCGGTGTCCTCGAGCAGGGTGCGCAGGGCGGCGAACTGCTCAGCGCCGGCGTCCGGGTGGCCCAGGGCCCCGGTCAGCAGTCGTCGGCCGGCCTCGTCGGCGCGCTCCTCGGCCAGCGCGATGAGCAGCGTCTGCTTGCCCTCGCGGAGGTCGTCGTCGACGGACTTGCCGGTGACGGCCGGATCGCCGAAGACGCCCAGCACGTCGTCGCGGAGCTGGAACGCCTCGCCGAGCGGCAGGCCGATGGCGGTGTAGGCGTCGCCGACGTCCGGGCCGGCGCCGGCGATCGCGGCACCGAGCTGCAGCGGCCGCTGCACGGTGTAGCCGGCGCTCTTGTACCGGGCCACGGTCAGTGCGCCACCGGGCCCGGGCAGCCCGCCGTCGGCGCGCAGCAGGTCCAGGTACTGCCCGGCGGTCACCTCGGTGCGCATGGTGTCCCAGACCCCGCGGGCGCGGGCCAGGACGGGTGCGGAGATGCCCGACCGGCGGAGCAGCTCGTCGGACCAGACCAGCGCCAGGTCGCCGACGAGGATCGCAGCGCCGACACCGAAGCCGGCGGCGTCGCCGTGCAGGCCCGCGTCGCCGTGCCGGGTCGCGAAGCCGATGTGGGTCGCCGGGCGGTTGCGGCGGGTCAGCGCGCCGTCCATCACGTCGTCGTGGACGAGCGCGCTGGCGTGCACGAACTCCAGGGCGGCGACGGCGCGCAGCACGTCGGCGTCGGCCTCGGCGACACCGGCCGCGCCGGCCGCGGCCCCGCGCCAGCCCCAGTAGGCGAACAGCGGCCGCAGCCGCTTCCCGCCCTCGGCCAGGGCACAGACCTCGTCGACGACCGGGACCAGGGAGTCGTCCATCGCAGCCAGCGTCTGCCGCTGCTCGGCCAGGAACCCGGCCAGCGCGGCGGCGACCGCCGCGCGGACCCGCTCGACGTCCGCGGCCCCCGGCGGAGCCGGGACCCGGGCGGGTGGCTGGCGGTGCTGCGTCCCGGCGGTCACCGGGCAAGTATCGCCCGCGGTGATCGGACGCCGCCCGTTCACCCTGGCTGGTGCGGCCGTGGTCTCCATCGGGCCTCCTCCTCCTCCACCGCCGCGCCGGTCCGCCGTCTCGCGGGCCGTCCGCCGGCCGTCCGGGTTCCTTCGTCCGCGACCCCGCGGGTGGATGCACCGCTGCCGGTGGGCGTGTGCGGCGGTCGCTGCACGGCCGGGGAGCCGCCCGCCCGTAGGCTCGCCAGTCATGACCGGCACCGTGCGCGAGCTGCTCCAGACCGAGCGGCCCACCTGGTCCTTCGAGTTCTTCCCCCCGCGGGACGCCGCGGCCGAGACGCAGCTGTGGACGGCGCTGCGCCAGCTGGAGCAGCTGCGGCCCTCGTTCGTCTCGGTCACCTACGGCGCCGGCGGGTCGACCCGCGAGGGCACCGTGTCGGTGACCGAGCGCATCGCCACCGACACCACGATGCTGCCGATGGCCCACCTGACCGCGGTCGACCACAGCGTCACCGAGCTCCGGCACGTGGTGAGCCGGCTCGCGGCGGCGGGGGTGCGGAACCTGCTGGCGCTGCGCGGCGACCCGCCGGGTGCCGACCCGCAGGCGGAGTGGGTGGCCCACCCGCAGGGCCTGCGCTACGCCGCGGAGCTGGTGGAGCTGATCAAGGGCATCGGCGACTTCTCCGTCGGCGTGGCCGCCTTCCCCGAGCGGCACCCGCGCTCGGCGGACTTCGACTCCGACACCGACATGTTCGTTGCCAAGTGCCGGGCCGGTGCCGACTTCGCGATCACCCAGATGTTCTTCCGGGTCGAGGACTACCTGCGGCTGCGGGACCGGGTCACGGCCCGCGGCTGCGACGTGCCGGTCATCGCCGGGGTGATGCCGGTGACCAACGCCCGGCAGATCAGCCGGATCGTGCAGCTGTCCGGGCAGGCGTTCCCGGTCGAGCTGGCCGAGCGGTTCGCCGCCCTGGACGGCGACCGCCCCGAGGACAAGCGCGCGGTGCGGGCGCTCGGCGTCGAGGTGGCCACCCAGATGTGCCGGCAGCTGCTGGACGAGGGCGTCCCCGGCATCCACTTCATCACGATGAACCGGTCGACGGCGACGCGGGAGGTCTACACCAACCTGGCCGGCGCGGACCTGGTCAGCTGAGCAGCTCCTCGGCCTCCAGCGCGGCCCGCCGCAGCCCCTCTCGCTCGGCGGCGTAGCCACCGGCGACCCCGACGACCGGGAACTGGGCCAGCGCCCGGTGCCGCAGCTTCCCCTTCGGCCGGGCGTCCAGGGCGTCGTCGATCCGGCTGAGCAGCCGGGCGGCCCGCCACAGGCTCCGGGCCGCGCCGCGTGCCCCGGACCGATCCTCGCCCAGCGCCTCGTCGACGTAGACCCCACGGGTCCGGTCCAGCAGCGGCTGGACCCGGTCGGCGGGCAGGTCCCGGTCCAGCAGCACCCGGGCCAGCAGCGACACCCGGGCCGCCGGCTCGGCCAGGCCGTGCTCGCCGGCCACCCCGAGGACGACCAGGGCCTGGACGGCGGAGCCGACGGTGTTCTGCAGCGGCAGCAGGTCGACGAGCTTGCCGGCGAAGCGCGGTGCGGCCGAGACGCCGGCGGCCACCCGGCTGACCTGGTCGGCCCACCAGGCGGCCCGCTCGGCGGGCGGCAGCTGCGGAGGGCGCCCCAGTCGCCGGGCCAGGGGGCTGAGCCCACGGTCGACGCGGCGGAGCACGTCGACGACGACGGCGTCGCTGATCGGAGCGGCCATGGGGAGACCGTAGGGGGCCGCTGGTGGACCGGCGCGCTGCGTCGGCGCAGACAGCACCACCACCGAGGACGTCACCAGTCAGTCCCTCCCCCAGGCCTTGCCCCGCCGCAGCAGCCACCAAGCGGCGGTCAGGGCGATGGCCGTGGAGGCGACCCAGCCGAGCGGGGGTCCGGCCAGCGGCACGTCGGTGTCCTCGGTCGCGGTGACCAGCAGCAGCACGGCCGCCACCCCGACCGCGGTGCCCAGTTGAGCCGCGGTGTTCAGCATCCCCGCGGCGGTGCCCTGGAGCGGCTCGGGGACGGCGGTCCCCTCGGTGGTGGCGGCGACGGAGGAGAGGCCGAGTCCCAGGCCGGAGACACCCACGGCGACGGGGACCAGCCACGGCCAGGTCGGTGCGCCCAGCAGGAGCCCGTTCCCGACCGCGACGACGGCGAGGCCGACCCCGGCCGTGGTGCGAGGGGTGTGGCGGCGCATCACGGCCTTCGCCCGGGAGGCGCCGAGCACGACCAGGACGCTGAACGGCAGCAGGGTCAGGCCCGCGACGGTCGGGCTGCGGCCCTGGGCGTCCTGCAGCCACACGGTCGCGACCGTCACGGCCGAACTGGTGGCTGCGGTGTTGGCCAGCGAGGCGGCCGCGCCGGTGGTGAGCGCCCGATCGCCGATCGCGGCAGCGGGTACGAGTGGGTCCGCCGCCCTCCTCTCGACCGAGGTGAACCACCCCGCGCAGAGGACCGCGACCATCAGCACCGCCCCACCGGCGAGGGCCCGGTCGGGCCGTTCGAGCATCGAGGCCCCCAGCACGAGGGCGGCGACGGCGACGGCGAGGAGCAGGCCTCCCGGCACGTCCAGCGGACCCGCACGTCGAGGTGCGGTGGTGGGGACGTGCCGCCGGACGGCGACCAGAAGCGCGGCTGCCAACGGGAGGTTGATCCAGAACAGGCTGCGCCAGCCGACGGCGTCGGTCAGCACACCGCCCAGCAGGAGGCCGCTGGCGCCGGCCGCAGCTCCGGATGCGCTCCAGGCCGCCAGCGCGCCGCGACGGGCGTCCTCCTCCTCGGTGACGGCGGACAGCAGCCGGAGAGCGGTCGGCACCGACAGCGCGGCCGCCGCCCCGAGCGCGCAGCGGCCGGTCACCAGCACGGCCAGACCGGGCGCTGCGGCGGCCGCCAGGGACGCGGCGGCGAAGAGCAGCAGGCCGGACTGCAGGACCCGACGGTGGCCGAACCGGTCGCCCAGTCTGGCCCCGAGCATCAGCAGCGCACCGAAGAAGACGGCGTACACCGGCACCACCAGCGACACCGCCGATGCCGATGCGCCGAGGTCGGCCAGCATCGCCGGCGCGGCGGAGATGACGATCGTGGTGCCCAGGACGTCGACGAACTGCACGGCGCAGAGCGTGATCACCGCGACGTGCGGCGAGCGGTGCACGTGCATGGGAGCTGTGCGGTCGTCAGCCGACACCGCCGTCACCGCCTTCTTCATCGTTGAAGTGCGACCATTCAACGCATGTCCGGTCGGCCAGCGCAACGGGTGACCATGCACCAGGTCGCCGCGGAGCTGGGGGTGTCGGCCAAGACGGTGTCCAACGCCTACAACCGACCCGACCAACTCTCCGCGGACCTCCGGGAGCGGGTGCTCGCTGCTGCGGAGCGGCTGGGCTATCCCGGCCCCGACCCGGTGGCGGCCGGGCTCCGGCGCGGTCAGGTGGGCGCGATCGGGGTGGCCTACGACAACGGGCTGTCCTACGCCTTCGCCGACCCCGTGTCCCTCGAGCTGCTGACCGGCATCTCCTCCGTCGCGGAGCCTGCCGGTGCCGGGCTGCTGCTCATCCCGGGCTCGGCCGATCCGCGTCGCCGGGTCGCGGCGGTGACCGGTGCGCTCGTCGACGCACTCATCGTGTCGTCCCTGTCCGATGACGACCCACTGCTGGCCGCGGCGATCACCCGGCGGTTGCCCGTCGTGGTCATCGACCAGCCGTCGCCGGCGCGGTTGGCTGAGCTCGGTGCGCCCGGCACGTCCTGGGTCGGCATCGACGACCGCGCGGCCGCTGAGGCGATCTGTGCGCACCTGCTGGACCTGGGGCACCGACGGTTGGCCGTCGTCTCGTTCGGCATGCACCGGGAGCCTATCGAGCGAGGCCTGGTCGACGAGGCCGCGCAGCGTTCGGCCACCTACGCGGTCACCCGCGACCGCCTGGCCGGATACCGGGCGGCTGCGCAGCGGGCCGGCATCGACTGGTCGACCGTCCCGGTCTTCCACGGCCCCGACAGCACCCCCGCGGAGGGCGCCGCCGGGGCGGCTGCGGTCCTCGCCGTCGAGCCGCGCCCGACCGCAGTGATCTGCCTGAGCGACCGGCTGGCCGAAGGCGCACTGCGGGTGTGCGCGGGCCTGGGGCTCGCCGTGCCGGCGGACGTCTCCGTCGTCGGTTTCGACGACGCGACCACCGCCCCCGGACTGGGGTTGACGACCGTCGCGCAGGATGCCCGCCGGAAGGGCGAGATCGCTGCGGACCAGTTGCTCGCCGCAGGTGGGCGGCGGGCCGCGGGACCGCGGTGGCTGGACACCCGCCTCGTCGTCCGCGGGTCCTCCGGCCGGGTGGGTCGGGTCTGAGCGGGACCGTCAGCCCTGGCGGAGGCGGGCGCAGTCGGCCTGGTCCAGCTCCACCGGCGGCCCGGCGGCCAGCTGGGCGAGCACGATCGCCTGCACCAGCCCGTCGGAGGGCAGCTGGCCGTGCGAGACCTCGGCGTCGGCGCAGACCGACTGCACGGGCAGGTTCAGCGCCCCGTCCAGCTCGGCCGACTCCGGCGGCGTGACGGTCCCGTCGAGCGTCGTCCACACCGACACCCAGGTCGGCCCGGCGGGCGTCTCGTCACCCGCGTTCAGGTCGGCGAGCAGCGGGCTGCCGGTGGTCATCTGCTGGCAGGCGTCCGGACACTCCGCCGCCAGGAAGCGCGCGGCCAGGTCGGCGACGGTGGTGCCGTGGTGCGGGGAGCCCAGGGTGAGCACCCGCCGGGCCTGGTCGGCGCCGCCGTCCGCCGCCCACAGCCGGGCGACCACCCCGCCGGCGGAGTAGCCGACGACGTCCACGCTCTCGGCGCCGGTGCGCGCGAGCGCCTCGTCGACCGCGGTGCCCAGCACCGCTGCGGAGGCGGCCAGGTCGCCGGTGCCGTCGTCCGGCACCGGGACGACGGTGGCGTCCCGCCCGCTGGCGGTGAGCCGGTCGGCGAGGGGCTGCAGGGAGCTGACCGAGCCGCCGTAGCCGGGCACCAGCAGGACCGGGCCGGGGGTCAGCTCCGCGACGGCGGCCGGCCGCGCTGCGTCGTCCGGGCCGGTCAGCCGGAGGACGGCGAGGGTCGCGACGGCCACCACCGCGACCAGGGCCAGCAGCAGGAGGGCGAGGCGGCGGCGGGCGGGGGAGAGGCCGGCGAGCACCAGCCCACTGTCCCTGCTCACGCCGACGGCGCCACCGGCTGCAGCGCATCGTGGTGGACTGCACACCGTGCTGAGCCGCGACGAGTACCTGGAGGCCTGGTCGCGGTGGCACGGGGGCACCGACCCGGCCGACAGCCGGCTGGTGCGCGGCTGGCTGTCGCTGGCCTACGCCCTCGCGGTGCCGCTGGCCCGGCTCTCCCCGCTGGTGGCCACCGCGCTGGGCCTGCTGGTCGCCGCCGCCGCGATCGCCCCGGCCGCTGCCGGCGGGGCCTGGCTGATCGTGGCCGGGCTGCTCATCGGGCTCTCCGGGCTGCTGGACTCCCTGGACGGCGCCCTGGCCATCGCCGGCGGGCGCGCCTCCCGGCGCGGGTTCGTGCTGGACTCCGCCGTCGACCGGCTGACCGAGGTCGGCTACGCCGTCGCCTTCTGGGTCGCCGGCGCCCCGGGCTGGCTGGCCGCGGCCTTCGGTGCGCTGTGCTGGCTGCCGGACTACCTGCGGGCGCGCGCCGGGCAGGCCGGCGTGCACGAGACCGGGGCCGTGTCGGTGTGGGAGCGGCCCACCCGGGTGGCCATGGCGGCGCTCGGGCTGGTCGGTGCCGGGGTCGTCTCGCTGCTCGACGTGCAGCTGGGCGGTGTCGACGCCGTCGTGCTGGCCGTGACCTGCGCGGCGGCGGTGGGCTGCCTGCTGGGGGTGGTCGGGACGGCGCAGCTCGGCGTCCAGCTGCGCCGGGCGCTCGGCGACTGACGGCGGCTCACCCCCACGGGGGCCACCGCGGGCAGGGACGTGCCGCGGCTCCTACGCTTGTCCCCGCCCCGGTGACCGTTCCCGGTCGGGGTCCGCTGGCCGATGACGGCCGCATCCTCCGGAGAGAGTCGCCCCCATGCCCGTCGTCGTGACCGGTTCGATCGCCACCGACCACCTGATGACCTTCCCCGGCAAGTTCACCGACCAGTTCGTCGAGGGGAAGATGGAGAACGTCTCCCTCTCCTTCCTGGTCGACGACCTGGTGCAGCACCGCGGTGGCGCCGGCGCCAACATGGCCTACGGGCTCGGGCTGCTGGGACAGGGACCGGTCCTGGTGGGCGCGGTGGGCAACGACTTCGCCGACTACGACGCCTGGCTGAGCCGGCACGGCGTGGACACCGGCAGCGTGCGCTGGTCCGAGCTCAAGCACACGGCCCGCTTCGTCTGCACCACCGACGCGGCGAACAACCAGATCGCGTCCTTCTACTCCGGCGCCATGTCCGAGGCCTCGCTGATCGAGCTGGCCCCGGTGGCCGCGCGCGTCGGCGACCTCGACCTGGTGATCGTCGGGCCGAACGACCCGACGGCGATGGTGCAGCACACGCAGGAGTGCCGGCAGCGGGGCTACCCGTTCCTCGCCGACCCCTCCCAGCAGCTGGCCTGGGCCGACGGCGAGATGATCCGTGACCTCGTCGACGGCGCCGACCTGCTGTTCACCAACGAGTACGAGCACGCGCTCCTGCTGCAGAAGACCGGCTGGGACGACGCCGAGGTGCTCGCCCGGGTGGGCACCTGGGTCACCACCCAGGCCGCCAAGGGGGTGCGGGTCGAGCGGGCCGGGGAGCCGACGATCGAGGTGATCGCCGTCCCGGAGACCAAGCCGGTGGAGCCGACCGGCGGTGGGGACGCGCTGCGCGCCGGGTTCGTGGCGGCCCGCCAGTGGGGGCTCGGCATCGAACGCGCCACCCAGGTCGGGTCCGCGGTCGCCACCGCCGCGGTCGAGGTCATCGGCACGCAGGAGTACACGCTGCCGCGGGCGCCGTTCCTGGAGCGGTTCGCCGAGGCGTTCGGCGCCGACGCCGCCGACGAGGTCGCCCCGCACCTGCCGGGCTGAGGTAGGACCCCGCTGCCCCAGCGCTCACGCTGGGACCCGGCAGCGGGGCCACCGTGCTGGGCGGACGTCACCCCCCGCGGAGGCGGTCGCCGATGTCGGGGTCCTCGGTCCAGCTGCGGTAGGGGATCCGGCGGATCTCCTTGACCTCGCCGATCGTCGACCACTCGTTGCCGCCGAGCCGGGCCAGCGGCTGGAGCTCCTCGATCCGTGGTCGGCCGTCCCGGACGGCGCTCTCCCACGCCGAGACGTGCACGACCCGGCCGAACACCACCGTGCTGTCGCCCAGCCGCAGCGTCGCGTGCAGGGTGCACTCCAGGGTGACCGGCGACTGGGCGACCCGCATCGTGGCGACCCGGTCGCTGGGCTCCAGGGTGACCCCGGTGTGCTCGGCCTCGCTCTGGTCCGGCGGGAAGTCGGTCGCGGTGGCGTTGACCTGCTCGAACAGCGCCTCTGGCGCGAGGCTGATGGTGAACTCGCCGCTGTCCTCCACGTTGCGCAGCGAGTCCTTGCGGCCCACCGAGGTGAACTGGACGACCGGTGGGTCGACGCAGGCCACCGTGTAGAAGGAGTGCGGTGCCAGGTTGTGCACCCCCTCCGCCGAGCGGCTGCAGACCCAGGCGATCGGCCGGGGCACCACCACCGAGTTCAGCACCCGGTAGAAGGCGCCCGTCTCCATCTCCGCCGGGTCGAAGGAGACGCGCGGCGGACTGCTCTGCTCGGTCACCGGCCCATCGTCGCCGACCGCGTCGCCGGGCTCAGCCCCGGGCCTGACCGTCCGGCGGGTGCTCGGCGCGCCAGGTGTCGAAGGTGCTGAGGAAGGACTCGGCCATCCGCTGCTCGGTGACCAGCAGGTCGCGGTCCCGGTCGTCGACCATCCGCTGGCTCAGCGCCATGGTGTTGAACCGGATGGCGCGGAAGTAGGGGATGAAGGAGCTGGCCTTGAACGCGCGCTTGGACGGCTGCGCGGCCACGCCCTCCGGGGCCCAGGGCGCCGGTTCGGGGAGCGCGGGCAGCCCGAGCGCCTCGATGGCGGTGAGCACCGGCTCGTCGTCGGTGCGGTCGGTGAAGTCCCGGGACAGCTCCCGGAACACCTCTCGGCCGTCCGGGGCCACGGCGACGACGACCGGCCGGAAGATCGACGCCTCGGTGTCCCAGGCGTCCAGCGGCTGGGCGAGCCGGGTGCCGTCGGGGTCGCTGGCCCACCGGAAGGGCAGGTGCCAGGTGTGGTCCATGGCGAGCTGGACCTCGGGCGGGTCGACCGAGGCGAGCACCACCTCGGCGCCGGCTGCGGAGATACGGGGCAGGGACTGGGCCAGACGGACCGCCTGGGCGCAGCAGTAGGGCTACCAGTCGCCGCGCAGGCCGACGAGGAGGAGCGCGGCGCGCTCGTCGGTGCGCAGGGCGAGGAGGTCGCTGGTGGTCATCACCCCACGCTAGGTGCGCCGGAGGCGGCCCGCCGGTCGACGGCGCGGGGCAGGGTGCGCCCGCGCCACCGCAGCGAGCCCCGCCGGTGACCGGCCACCGAGCGGGCGACCAGCACGTCGAGCAGCACGATCGACACCGGGTGCGCCAGCGAGTCCGGCCAGATCCGGCCCCCCGTGCGCGTCGCGACCACGGCCCGGTTCGCCACTCCTGCGGCGTAGCCGACCAGGCCGGCCCGGGAGCCGGTCAGGGCGGCCAGCGGCGGGAGCAGCCAGACGGCGCTGAGCCCGGCCGCCACCCCGGCGGCCGCGGCCGGGTGACCGCCGACCGCCGACCACAGCGACTTCGTGTAGCCGTCCCGGACGCCGGGCCAGCCGTCGTACATCCGGCAGGCGGCCAGCGTCGAACCGTCGACGACGACGCCACGGCCCCCGGCGGCCTTGACCGCACGCAGCAGCGCGACGTCCTCGATCACCTCACCGCGCACGGCCGCGTGCCCGCCGGCCCGGTCGTAGGCGGCCCGGCGGACCACCAGGAACTGGCCGTTGGCCGCCGCCAGCGACGGCCGCGGTGACCGCTCGGCCAGCCGCAGCGGCAGCAGGGTGGCCCACAGCCACTGCTGCAGCGGCTGGACCAGGCGCTCGGCCGCGCTGCCGGTGAGCTGCCGCGGCCAGGGGGAGACCAGGTCGAGTGCGGACTCGTCGAGCACGGCGACCGCCGAGGCGATCGCGTCGGGCATCAGCCGGACGTCGGCGTCCAGGAACACCAACACGTCGTCGGGGCTGGCCTGGTCGATGGCGGCGGCGCCCTGGGCGCAGGCGTTCGGCTTGCCGAGCCAGCCCGGGCCGGGCGGCGTTGCGGGCAGCAACGCGACCCGGGCGTCGGGCACCCCCATCACCCGCTCGGCGGTGCCGTCGGTGGAGCCGTCGTCGACGACCACGACCCGCAGGTCGGGCACCCCGCGCTGGTCGAGCACCGCGGCCAGACAGCCCTCGATCTGGTCGGCCTCGTCCCGGGCCGGGACCACCACGGTCACCCGGCGGGGAACCGGCCCGGGCACGGCCGGCGGCCGGCGGAGGAGCCGGCTGTTCAGCGCCGCGTGGAGTGCGGCGACCACCGAGAGCCCGGCGCACACCCGCAGGAGCCGGCGCCAGGCCGTGGTCACCGGCGCCCCCGCCGCGCCTGGACGACGAGGACGGTCAGCACCGGCAGTGTCAGGACGACGCCCCAGACCGCGGACCCCGGGAGGTCGAGCCAGACGGCGTGCGCAAGCGCACCGCCCAGCACCATCCAGCCCAGCGTCAGCAGCGGCGCGGTGTCCCCGATCCGGGGCAGCCGGCTGGTGCGCTCGACGAGCACGTCGAGCAGGGCCATCAGCACCAGGCCGGCCAGCAGCCAGCCGGCGAGGTTGGTGAGCGGCACGGTGGGGATGCCCGGCAGGCCAGATTCGGGGTGCGCCCAGCGCCAGTAACCGGCCTGCACCAGTTGCGGGTCGAGCACGACGTCCCAGGCGGCGAAGACGTAGGCCGCCACCGCCACCCGGGCGGCCCGGCGCCGGGCGGGGCGCACCCGCGCGGTCAGCCGGGCGGCGAGCACCCAGCTCGGCCACGCCATCATCAGCCAGGCCAGCGGCACCAGGAAGGGCACCCCGAGCAGGGTCGGGCCGAGCAGGTCGCTGTAGCGGTACTCGCCGTACGGGAACCCGGTGCGCAGCCCGAGCGCCTCGAACAGCACCGCGACGACGCCCACGACGACCAGCACCGCGGCCCCGGTGCGCACGCCGCGGCTGACCGCGGCGTGGCTGACCGAGACCGCCGAGCCCAGCAGCACGATCGCCCAGCTGACCGTGTCCCGGCCGGCCCCGCTGCTCAGCGGGTAGGCGATCGCGGCGCCCAGCAACGCGACGGTGAGCGCGAGTGGCAGCCACGGCAGCGGCGCCGGCTCGGTGCCCGGGCGGCGGGTGGCCAGCGTGCCGGTCACCGCGACGTCCTGCGGGACAGCAGGCGGCCGGCCCGCCCGGTCAACTCCGCCCGCAGCCGGGCCGCCGGCCGGCGGTCGGCGAGCACCACCCGGGCCGCAGTGCGCCCGGAGTTGCCCGAGACCCCGCCACCGGGGTGCGTGGAGGCGCCGGTGAGGTACAGCCCGCCCAGGCCCGGCACCCGGTGGCCGGACAGCGCCGGGGTCGGCCGGAAAGCGAACATGCTGGCCAGGCTCATCTCCACGTGCATGACGTTGCCACGGAGCAGGGACAGTTCCTGCTCCAGCTTCAGCGGGGTCTGGACGTACAGCCGCTGTACCGAGTCGGCGAAGCCGGGTGCGTAGCGGTCGACCGCGGCGATCAGCTGCTGAGCGGCCCGGTCGGCGATGTCGTCCCAGTCCGACCCGTCGGCGAGCTCGTAGGGGTACCACTGCCCCCAGATGGTGACCACGTGCTGGCCGGCCGGAGCCAGCGTCGGGTCGCTCGCGGAGAACGACATGGCCAGCGGCACCGGCTCCCGGGGCAGCTCCCCGGCCAGCCAGTCGCCGTGCGCCCGGGCCAGCTGGGCGCGGTCGGTGCAGAGCAGCTGCAGCCCCTGCAGCGCCTCCTCGCCCGCGCCGGGGTAGCTCGGCAGGGCGTCGGTCTGCGCGCGCAGCACCAGGCCGAAGCCGTTGCCCAGCGGCGGGTCGGCCTCGGCCAGCGCGGGCGGGGCGTCGTCGCCGGCCAGCGCCTTGGTGGCCAGCACGTGGCAGGCGGCGACGACCACCGGTGCGGTGATCCGCCGTCCGGAGACCGTCTGCACCCCGGTGACCCGCCGGTCCTCGGGCGGCCCGTCGACGAGCAGTCGGGCCGCGCCGTCCCCGAGGGTGACCCGGCCGCCGTCGCTGGCCAGCCGGGCCGCCAGTGCCTGGGTGAGCCCGCCCGACCCGCCGACCGGGTGACCGGGCGGGACGTCGTGCAGCAGCGCCACCCAGCCGACCATCGCCGCCGTGCCGGGCTCGGACATGGGCGGGCCGGACTGGGCGCCGAACCAGGCCAGCGCCGCCTTGAGCCGTTCGCTGGTGAACCAGCGGTCGAGCAGGGCGTCGCCGGAGCCGAGGAAGTCGGTGGCGATCTCGCCGCCCGGGGTCCGGGGCTGACCCCGCCGCGGGGCGCCGACCGGCCACAGGTGCCGGACCAGCCGGGTCATCGCCGGCCGGTCGCCGAACGCCTTGACGACGGCGGCGCTGCGCGGGCACCACACCTCGACGAACCGGCGGTAGGCCGCGGCGTCAGCGTCTCCGCAAGCGGCGGCGATGGAGGCGCAGGTGGCGTCGAGGTCGACGGAGAAGACCAGCGGCCGACCGTCGGGACCGGGGTCGCCAGGCACCGGTGCGGGCGCGAAGCCCCACGGGTCGCAGTCGACGTAGCGCAGGCCGAAGCGCTCGAGCTCCAGCTCCTCGACCACCCCGCTGTGCCGGATGATCACGTGCGCGCTGGACCCCCGGTCGACCCGGACACCGGGCCAGCGCTCCACGGTGGAGACCGCCCCGCCGAGGACCTCGTCGGACTCCACCACCTCCACCCGCAGCCCCTCCCGGGCCAGGTGGCAGGCGGCCACCAGGCCGTTGTGCCCGGAGCCGATGACGACGACATCGGCAGTCGTGTCGGCCGTGCGGGTGTCTGAGCTGCGGGTGTCGGGGGCGCTGGCGACGGGGATCAGCTCTTCTCGGCCGGGGGGGCCAGCGGCAGGCGCGCGCCCAGGATGGCGAAGGGGCGGGCGTCGCCGGGGAAGTGGTAGCCGCGGGCCAGGTCGACGAACCCGTCGGCGTGGTAAAGCCGGAAGGCCTTGGTGTCGGTGTCCGGGGTGCTCAGCAGGGCGGCCGGCTGGGGGAGGTCGGCCAGCAGCGCGTGCAGCAGCTGCCGGCCCAGGCCCTGGCTCTGCCGGTCGGGGTGCACGTGCAGCTCGCAGACCTCGAATGCGCCGGGCAGCCACTGCTTCGCCGTCCGCCGGTCCAGGGCGTTGCGGACCTGGTCGTGCCACCACTGGCCGGGAGCGACGACGTAGCCGTAGCCGAAGCCGACCAGCTGCTCACCGACCGTGCCGTCGCCCCGGGGGGCCTCGACGAAGGCGCCCACCGCACGGAAGCCCTCTCGCTCGGTGTGCTGGACGGCGTAGCCGTAACGCCCGGCGACGACGGAGTCGCCGTAGCCCATCGCCGCTCCGTAGATCGCCAGCGCCTCGTGCAGGTGCTCGCGCATCCAGCCGGCGGGCAGCTCGGTGATCCGGGTGGCGGGAGTGGTGCCGGTCATCAGGGGGTCTCCTCGTCGGCGGCGGCCGGGGAGGGCCCTGGGCCGACCTCCGCGGGGGTACCGGCGGTGAGCTGCAACAGCTCGTCGTAACTGGTGGGGAAGACGGTGTGCGGGTGCCCGGCGGCCGCCCACACCCGGGCGTACCGGGCGAGCTCCACGTCGACCAGGGTGCCGATCGGCTCCGGGTGGCCGACCGGGGCCACCCCGCCGATGGCCTGGCCGGTGTGCCGGCGGACGAACTCGGGGGTGGCCCGGGTGATCCGCGGGAGGCCGAGCAGGTCGGCGACCAGCGCCTCGTCGACCCGGTGGGCGCCGCTGGTGAGGACGAGCAGCGGGAGGTCGCCGGCATCGAACACCAGGCTGTTGGCGATCGCACCGACCTCGACGCCGAGCTGGGCGGCCGCGGCGGCGGCCGTGCGGGCGCTGTCGGGCAGCACGCGCACCTCACCGGTGACGCCGGCGGTGCGCAGCACCTGCTCGACCTCGGCGACCCGGGGGTGGTGCGGGGTCTCCGCAGCGGTCATGCCAGCGATCCTCCCACCGGCCCCGGGGCCCTGCGCCACCCGGGACGTGCGGTCGGGCGCCGGCCGCAGACGGCCGTCGCCCGGGGTCGCGGCGACCCACGAGTCGGGCTCGAGGGTGTGTCGCTGCCCTGAGTGCAGTCGCTGTAACGACACGGATGACGACACGCCTGTTCGGCTTGACCGCCCCGACCGGGTCCGGTCTACTCATCGGTGTTCGAACACCTGTTCGAACACCGGCGACCCGTTCGCCGGCCCGGGCCGTCACGTCCTCCCCGACGTGCGCTTCCCCGCCGGGCCGGAGGGCGGGGCAGCCGGGAGGGGCGAAGAGTTGCGGAGTCTGACATGAGCCGAGTGCTCGCCGGGGCCGGTGGCCGGGTCGGTGAAGAGGTGCAGGTCGAGCAGGGGCCGTCGGGGCCGGCCGAGTTCTGGCGAGGGCAGACCCGGTACGTGGTGGGGGAGCTGCTCGACTCGTGGGTGGAGACCGCACCGTGGTGGCAGACCGATGTCGCCGGCCGGGGTGGGGCGTCGGCCGAGCTGGTCGCCACCCGGCAGGTCTGGCGGGTCGAGGCGGTCCGCGCAGGCCGGTCCCGGATGAGCTTCGCCGGGGTCTTCGACCTGTCCTGGGAGCCGACGGGCAACCAGTGGCTGCTCGTCCGGGTGCACGACTGATGGGCGCCGCCCGGGCCCTCCCGGCCGCCGCCGACGGGCAGCTCCCGTTGCTCCCGCCGCTGCCCGCGGCCGCCGCCCAGCTGCTCGGTCAGGCCCATCGAGGGCTGGCCGAGGCCGCCAGCAGCCCCGACCCGGCCTGGCGGTACGCGACCGCACACCTGGCCGCGCTGCGCGCCGCGGCGGCCGTGCTGGCCGCCCGCACCCAGCCCGAGGCCGGGCGGCGCCGGCCGCGCAGCGCCTGGGTGCTGATCGGTCAGGTCGCCCCCGAGCTGTCGGAGTGGGCGGCGTTCTTCGCCGCCGGGGCGGCCAAGCGCGCCGCCGCCGAGGCAGGGCTCTCGCACGCCGTCACCGCACGGGAGGCCGACGACCTGGTCCGGGACGTCGGCACGTTCCTCGGCGTCGTCGAGACCACGATCAGCCGCCCGGTGCCACCGCCGCCCGCGCGCCTGCGGGCGGTCGACCCCGGCTCGCGCCGGCGCGGTCCGGGCCACCCCGGCTCCGGCGCTGGTCCCGACCGCGCCTCCGACACTGCCTCGTGAGCGACCCCTTCGTCCACCTGCACGTCGCGTCGGGGTACTCGATGCGGCACGGCGCCAACCACCCGGCCGACCTGGTCGCCCGCGCGGCCGAGCACGGCATGGGGGCCCTGGCCCTGACCGACCGCGACGGCCTGTACGGCGCGGTCAAGTTCGCCCTGGCCTGCCGGTCGACGGGCATCCGGCCGCTGTTCGGCGTCGACCTCGCCATCGACCCCGTCGCCGGCGGCGAGCCGGGTGACCAGACCCCCGGGCGGATCACCGCCGCGGCCCGGCACCGGGCCGCCCACCCCGCCGGCCGGCGCGCCCCGGCCCGCGGCGGGGCCAGTGTCGACCCGCGGCTGCCCCGGGTCACCTTCCTCGCCCGCGACGGCGCGGGCTGGCGCTCGCTGTGCCGGCTGACCAGCGCCACCCACCTCGGCGGCACCCGCGGCGAGCCGGTCAGCTCGCTGACGCTGGCCGGTGCGCACTCAGCCGGGCTGCTGGCGGTGCTGGGGCCGGGGTCCTCGGTCGGCCGCGCGCTGGCCGCCGGCCGGGCCGACCTGGCGCACGCCCGGCTGGCCACCTGGCGATCGGTGTTCGGGCCCGGCCAGCTCGTGCTCGAGGTCGTGCACCACCGCGGCCAAGGCGACCGGTCCCGCGCCCAGGCGATGCTGCGGCTGGCCGCCGAGGCCGGGGTGCCGGCGGTGCTGACCAACGCGGTCCGTTACGTCGACGCCCTCGACGCCCCGACCGCCGACGTGCTGGACGCCGCCCGCCGGCTGGTGCCGCTGGGCCAGCGGCACGTCGACCGGCGCACCGCCGAGGGGCACCTGAAGTCGGGCAAGGAGATGGCACTGCTCGCCGAGGAGCTGGCCGGGCCCGACCGGGACGCCGCACTGCACCTGCTGGAGACCACCGCCCGGGTCGCCGAGCAGTGTGCGGTCGACGTCCGGGCCGACCTCGGCATCGGCACCGTGCGCTACCCCGAGCTCGACGTGGTCACCAGCGCGGCCGAGCGCGGGATGGGCCCGTCGGCGGTGCTGCGGGCCCGCTGCGAGGCCGGGTTCGGCCGGCGCGGGATGACGCCGTCGGCCGTGGTGCGCGAGCGGCTGGAGGAGGAGCTGGCGGTCATCGACTCCCTCGGCTACCCCTCCTACTTCCTCACCGTCGCCGACGTGGTCACCCTGATCAAGGAGCTGCGGGTCCGCGCTGCGGCCCGCGGCTCGGGCGCCGGCAGCCTGGTCACCTACCTGCTGGGCATCTCCGACGTCGACCCGATCCGGTACGGGCTGCTGATGGAGCGCTTCCTCTACCCGTTGCGGCACCAGCTGCCCGACATCGACATCGACGTGGAGTCCGCCCGCCGGATGGAGGTCTACGACGCGGTGATCGAGCGCTTCGGCTCCTCCCGGGTCAGCTGCATCTCGATGATGGACACCTACCGGGTGCGGCACGCGGTCCGTGACGTCGGCGCCGCCCTCGGGCTGCCGCCGGCGGAGGTCGACGCGGTGGCCAAGGCGTTCCCGCACATCCGGGCCAACCAGGTGCACGCGGCGCTGCGCGACCTCCCGGAGCTGCGGGCCAGCCGGCTGGGGTCGCGACGGAGCGGTGGCTCGGGCGACCTGGACCTGCTCTTCGACCTGGTCGCCCGGCTCGACGGGCTGCCCCGGCACATCGCCCTGCACCCGTGCGGTGTGCTGCTCTCCGACGCCACCCTGCTCGACCGCACACCGGTGGAGAGCAGCTACCTGGGCTACCCGATGAGCCAGTTCGACAAGGACGACGTCGAGGAGCTGGGGCTGCTCAAGCTGGACCTGCTCGGCATCCGGATGCAGTCGGCGATCGCGCACGCGATGGACGAGGTGGCCCGGGTCGACGGGCAGCAGGTCGAGATCGACGCCGTCCCGCGCGACGACCCGACGACGTTCGAGCTGATCCGCAGCACCCGCACCCTGGGCATGTTCCAGATCGAGTCACCGGGTCAGCGCGAGCTGGTCGGCAAGTTCGGTCCGCAGACCTTCGAGGACCTCATCGTCGACATCTCGCTGTTCCGCCCGGGGCCGGTGAAGAGCGACATGGTCACCCCGTTCCTGATGGCCCGGAACGGCTGGCGCGACCCGGTCTACCCGCACCCGGCGCTGGTCCCGGCGCTGGAGCAGACCGCCGGGGTGGTGGTCTTCCACGAGCAGGTGCTGCAGATCGTGTCGGTGATGACCGGCTGCGACCTGGCCGAGGCCGACGAGGTGCGCCGCGCACTGGGGGAGAAGGACGCCCACCCGGAGGTCAAGGCCTGGTTCGCGCCGCGGGCGCTGGCGGAGGGCTTCGACGTCGCGGTGGTCGAGCAGGTGTGGGAGGTGCTGGTCGCCTTCGGCTCCTTCGGCTTCTGCAAGGCCCACGCCGCGGCGTTCGCGCTGCCGACCTACCAGTCGGCCTGGCTGAAGACCCACCACACCGCGGCCTTCCTGGCCGGGGTGCTCACCCACGACCCCGGGATGTACCCCAAGCGGCTGATCCTCGACGACGCCCGCAACTTCGGGGTGCAGGTGCTCGGCCTGGACGTCAACGCCTCGGCCGGCACTTACCGGGTCGAGCGGGTCGACGGTGGAGCGGATGGCGGGGCGGACGACGGTGCCCAGCTGCGTCCCCGGCCGGCGTGGATGCCGGCGGCGATGCCCGACCCGGGGCGGTACGGCATCCGGCTGTCGCTGGCCGACGTCAAGGGGATCGACGCCGAGGAGGTCACCCGAATCCAGGCCGGGCAGCCCTACCGGTCGCTGACCGACTTCTGGAACCGGGCCCGGGTGTCCCGGCCGGTGGTGGAGCGGCTGGTGCTGGCCGGCGGCTTCGACTCCGTCTACGGGTTCGGGGTGCGCGACAGCGAGGGCGGCCGGCCGGCGCGGCGGCGCCAGCAGCTGACCCGCCGTGACCTGTTGCTGCAGATCGGGGAGCTGGACCGCTGGAGCCGCAGCGGCGCGAAGGCCGCCGGCACCGGCCAGCTGGGGCTGGACCTGTTCGGCGCCGAGGCGTCCGGCGAGACCGAGCCCGGGCTGTTCGACGTCGAGACCCCCGCGGAGGACGCCGGCGGTCAGCCGGAGTTCGTCGCCTCCGGGCTGCCGGAGTTCACCGACGCCGAGCGGGTGCGGGCCGAGCTGGAGGTGCTGGGGCTGGACGCCAGCCGGCACGTCGTCGAGTTCTACCGGCCGTTCCTGGCCGCCCTCGGTGCGGTGCCGGCGGCGGAGCTGCTGCAGTGCCGCAGCGGGGCGGAGGTGCTGGTGGCCGGGGTGAAGGTGGCCACCCAGACCCCACCGATCCGGTCCGGCCGCCGGGTGGTGTTCGTGACCCTGGACGACGGCACTGGCTGCGCGGACGCGACCTTCTTCGAGGACGTGCAGGGTCCCTACGCCGCCACGGTCTTCCACTCCTGGCTGCTGGTGGTCCGCGGGGTGATGCGGCGCACCGGGCCGCGCGGGGTCTCGATGCGGGCCACCGGGGCCTGGGAGCTGCCCGCGCTGCACGAGGCCTGGGAGACCGGCGGGCTGGCGGCGGTCGCCGAGTTGATGGCCGCGCCGGGGGAGTACACCGAGCAGGCGATCGCCGGGGCAGCGGCGTCCCGGGCGTCCCGGCCGGTGGTGGTGCGGCCGGTGCTGGTGCACCCGACCGGGTTCCGGATGTCGCCCTACGCCGACATCAAGCCGGCCGGCGAGGACGCCGCGACCGCAGCCCGCCGCGCGGCAGCAGCACCGCCGCGCAAGCTCTGGCACTCCAGCCCCGGCAGCTCGGGCCACTGAGCGGGGCACGGTCGGACTCGCCGGCGTGCAACGCCGTGGTCCCCGGCCGTTCGCCCGATGGACCTCGGGGCGGCGCGTGGCGGCTGCCCGGCCGGGTAGCACAGCCCCACGTCGGGTGCAGTGCCCGGCAGGCTCCGTCAACGAGAGGCAGTCCCATGCCCGAGGTCCCGCAGCCCGTCACCGACAACACCATCAAGGTCCGCCAGCTGAGCCACTACCAGTTCAGCTGGACGGCCGGGGAGCCGGGGAAGCCCGGCACGTACACGTTGCAGCTCGTGCTCGACCAGGGCGCCTGGGAAGAGGTCCTCACCCTCGACCCGGACGACGCGGACAACCTGCAGGACCTGCTGACCAACACCGAGACGGTCCACTACGACGTCGAACGGCGCGTGCTCCTGTTCGGGGTCACCGAGACCGGCAGCTGATCTCCGAGGGCGCCCACCCGCGATCCAGCCGGGTGGGCGCCCTCCCCCGGAGCCAGGTCGCGTCCAGCGGCTGCGCTGATCTGTGCGGGCGCACGGCAGAAGATGGCGCACCGTGTGCGCCGCGGCGGCACCGGTCCGGGCCGGGTGGTCCGCCACTAGGCTCGGCTGGGTGACGACCTCCCCGGCCACCGCCGCGCAGGCCCCGGCCCGAACCGCGGCGATCTGGGCAGCGCTCGACCCGCTGGTCGCGGCCGGCGCCCCGCTGCAGGTGCTCGACCTCGGCGGCGGCAGCGGGATGTTCGCCGTCCCGCTCGCCGCCCTCGGCCACCAGGTCACCGTCGTCGACCCCAGCGCGGACGCACTGGCCACCCTGCACCGCCGGGCCGCCACCGCCGGTGCGGGCGACCGGGTCCGGGGCGTCCAGGGCGACGGCGACCGGATGCTCACCGCCCTCCCGTCCGGAGCCCTCTTCGACCTGGTGCTGTGCCACTTCGTGCTCGAGGTCGTCGACGAGCCGGCCAGCACCCTCCAGCAGCTCGCCAGCGCCCTCCGCCCCGGCGGCCAGCTCTCCCTCGCCGTGGCCAACCGGGCCGGCGCCGTCCTCGGGCGGGCGATCAGCGGTCACCCCGTCGAGGCGCGCGCCCTGCTCGCCGACCGCGACCCGGCCCCCGCCCGCAGCGCCCCCGCCCACCGGCGGTTCGACCCTGCGGAGCTGCTCGCGCTGCTCACCGGCGCCGGGCTGGAGCCCGGGGAGTGGCACGGTGTCGCCGTCGTCGCCGACCTGCTGGGCGCCTCCTCCGGGGCCGACCCCGACGCGCTGCGCGCCCTGGAGCTGGCGCTGGCCGGCGTCTCCCCCTACCGGGACGTCGCCACCGGCCTGCACGTCCTCGCCACCCGCCCGACCGCCGGCTGACCCGCGGGATGAGCCTGCCCGAGGGCCTCCGGCTCCCGCCCTACGGCAGCGCCACCCTCGCCGACGTGCTGCCCGGCGCCGCCACCGCCCTCGGCGTCCCGGTGCGCCGCGGCGGCCTCCCCGCCGACCCGCTCGACCTGACCCCCGCCGTGGCCGGCGCCCGCCGGGTCGCCGTCCTGCTGGTCGACGGCCTGGGCGCCGAGCTGGTCGCCGCCCACCCGCGCCAGGCGCCGGTGCTCAACGCGCTCGGCAGCCCCGCCGGCACGCTGTCCGCGCCCTGCCCGAGCACCACCCCGGTCAGCCTCGTCAGCCTGGGCACCGGCCTGCCGCCGGGCAGCCACGGGGTGCTCGGCTTCGTCACCGAGGTGCCCGGCGAGGGCCGCACCCTCAACCACGTCCACTGGGCCGACGACCCCGACCCACTGCAGTGGCAGGCCCAGCCGACCGTCTTCGAGCAGGCCACCGCCGCCGGCGTCTCCTGCACCGTCGTCGCCCCGCACGCCTTCGCCGGCTCCGGCCTCACCCGCGCCGCCTACCGCGGAGCCGACTACGCCAGCGCCGTCAGCCACGGTGACCTCGTCGCCGGGATGCACGCCGCGCTGCGCACCGGGGAGCGCAGCCTGGTCTACGGCTACACCGCCGAGCTCGACCTGACCGGGCACGTCCGCGGCGTCGACTCGCCCCACTGGCGCGCCCAGCTCGGCATCGTCGACCGGTTGGTCGAGCAGCTGGTCGAGGGGCTGCCCGAGGACGCCGTGCTGCTGGTGACCGCCGACCACGGCATGGTCGACGTCCCCGACTGCACCCGGCTCGACATCGGGGCGGAGCCCGCGCTCACCGACGGCGTCCGGCTGCTCGCCGGCGAACCGCGAGCCCGCTACGTGCACGCCGAGCCCGGGGCTGTCGACGACGTGCTCGCCGCCTGGCGGGCGGTGCTCGGGGACCGCGCCTGGGTGGTCAGCCGGGCGGAGGCGGTCGACAGCGGCGTCTTCGGGGAGGTCCAGGAGCAGCTGGCCGACCGGATCGGCGACGTCGTCGCGCTGGCCCGGGGCAGTTGGGCGTTCACCGACGTCCAGCAGGACCCGTTCGGGTCGATGCTGGCCGCTTACCACGGCTCGCTCACCCCGGCGGAGCTGGCGATCCCGCTGCTGGCCGCCCGCGGTCGCGCGCTGGGCTGAGCGCCGTGGGCTGGGCTGAGCGCCGTGGACCTCAGGCCGGGTGCAGGGCCAGCGGGTGCCAGGTGCGCCAGTGGCCCGGCTGCGGGGCGGCGCAGGTCAGCCGGTGCGACTCCGCGGACAGCCGGCTCTCCACGCTGACCACGACGTCGCCGTCCGGCCCGGCCAGGGTCACCTCGAACCGCTCGATCCCGGGCGCCGGCGACGGCAACCCGCGCACCCGCCGCGGCGGCAGGTCGCCCACCCCGAACAGGCCGAGCTCCCCGCGGGCGTGGTGCTGCGCCGCCTGGGCGGCCGGCGCGAGCCCGGCCCGCCCGCGCAGGAACGCCCAGGCCACCTGGCCGGCGGAATGCGCATCGAGCAGCACCTGGCCGTCCCCGGGCACCTGCCCGTAGACCAGCCCCCAGGGCAGGACGACGACGTTGGCGGCGAACCGGTCACCGCCGAGGTGGCTGGTCTCCCAGACGTCGGCGGCCGCCCCGGCGGCGGGCAGCGCCCGGGCCAGCGGCCGGCCGCGGACGGCGCAGCAGACGTCGTGCGCGCCGTGCGTGCAGACCAGGTAGGTCGGCACCTGCGTCGGCTCGCCGATCGAGCCGTCCCAGGGGAGCTGGAGCAGCTCGGCGTCATCGGCCCGGGTCGACCACCGGACGGTCTCCCGACCCGGGGTGGTGTCGGCGACCGCCCAGCGGCGACCGGCGTCCGACAGCCGCTCACCGGGCCGGCGCACCAGCTGGATCCGCATGCCCAGCTCGCGGGCCCGGGCCGCCAGCCGGGAGGCGACCCGCCGGTCGAACCGGGACTCCAGCAGGGCGTCCCGCCCCCACGGGCCGGGCTGCTCGACCAGCAGCCAGCGACGGGCCGGTGGTGCGGTGGCGACGGGGGAGTCCCCGCGCAGCAGCGCCTGCACCGAGCAGCGGGCCGGGTCCAGCCGGCCGGCCGGGGTCGACCGGGGCGCGGGGGACCCCGGGTCGGGGTGGACCGGGCCGGTCGGCTCAGGCCCCACCGGTGTCGCCACGGCCCCCATCGTGCCCGGCGCCGGCTGCCGGTGCCCCGGCGCGGGCGTCCGGGACGATCGCGATCGCCTCGGTGACCAGCCGGCGGGCCAGGGTGAGCTGGTCGGCGGCGTCCAGCCCGGGCAGGTCACCGACCTTCAGCTCGCCCGCGGCGAGCAGCGCGGCCAGGGCCGGGTGGGTGTCGGCCGGCAGGTCGTGGGTGCGGCGGCCGGCGACCAGCGCCACCCGTCCGCCGTCCGGGTCGCGCAGCTGCAGGCGCAACAGCGGTCGCACCTGCAGCACGGTGTCGGCCGACAGCGCCGCGACCGCACCGGACTGGGCCAGCGGGGACACCGGGGCCGGCCGCACCTGCGCCCAGGTGCGGGCCCGCAGCGCGTCGGCCACGGCCGCCGGGTCGACCTCGCCGAGCCAGCGCTGCAGCCCGGAGAGCACCGCGGCGACGTCCTCGGTCGTGGCCGACGGGTCGGCCAGGTCGACGCCGAGCGGCAGGGAGCCGCGCAGCGCGGGGTCCTCGGCGGCCAGGGTGCGCACCAGGTCCAGGGCGGACTCCACGGCGCCCCAGCGGGTCACCGAGTGCACGCCGACGGTCAGGTGCGCGCTGATCTCCCCGAGCGCGACCGCTGAGTGCAGGTAGCCGCGGGGGAGGTAGAGGGCATCGCCGGGACGCAGCACCGCGTCGATCACCGGGGGGCGCTGCGCGGCGGCGGCGACCTCGGCGGCGCGGTCGGTCCACGGGTGGGTGCGCAGCGGGTCGGTGAGCACCGGCTCGTGGATCGTCCAGTGCTTCTCGCCGGCGACCTGCAGCACGAACACGTCGTGCACGTCGTAGTGCGGGGAGAACCCGCGCGAGGACGGCGGGGTGATGTACGCGTTGACCTGCGTGGGGTGCCCGAGGTCGGCGGCGAGCTGGCCGGCGAACTCGATCAGCGGCGGCCACAACCGGTGCAGGCCCTGCAGGACGACGGTGCTCCCGTCGGCGAACAGCCGCAGCACCGCGTCGGAGGAGACCTGGTCGGCCACCTCGGCGCCGGCGCCCTGGGGGCTGGTGAAGCGCTTGGTGTCGACGACGGCACCGTCCTTGGCGATGCGCAGGAACGGCGTGCGCAGGCCGCGGGTGCTCAGCAGCTCGTCGACCGCGGGCAGGTCGAGCAGGTCGGTGAACGTGCCGCCGAGCTCTGCGGCGGTGGAGAGCAGGGGCCAGCGGGACCAGTGCTCGGCGGCGAACACCTCCGGCTCCACCCGGATGCAGCGGCGCAGTGCGGGGCGGGTGGTGCCCCCGGCCCAGGACCGGGCGCCGTCCTCGGTGGAGGACGGCGCCCGGCCCGGCAGTTCAGGGTCGGACACCGTCAGGCCGAGCCGTCCGCGCCGCCGTCGTGCTGCCCGGGCGTGCCGCCGCCGGCACCCGAGTCGGCCGGGCCCTCGGCGCCACCGTCGGCGCCGCCATCAGCGCCACCGTCCGCGCCGCCATCCGCGCCGCCGTCGGCGCCACCGTCAGCGCCGCCGTCGGCGCCACCGTCAGCGCCGCCGTCGGCGCCACCGTCAGCACCGCCGTCGTGCTGGCCCGGCGTGCCCTCGGCACCGCCGTCGGCCGGTCCCTCTGTGCTGGTCATGTCGTCGTCGTCGAGCGCCATGGCTCCTCCGATCGTCGAGGTCGTGGTCACCGGTCGGGGACCACCTGGACCAGTTCTACCGCGATGATCGACTGCCCACACCTGCCCGGACCGGGCGTCCCGTCCCGGCTCCCGCGCCACCAGATGACGATCCGGTCACGATCCGGGGTGTCCGGTGCGAGTGATCGTGAGTGGGCATGTCACTGCCTGCAACACCTCAGACGACGCACGAGAGGAGACAGGTCATGACAGAGAGTCGTGCACGTACAGATGCCACCACCTCGGGTGCCACCACCCCGGGCAGCGACGCGACGCGGGAGGTGACGGCGGAGCCGACCGTCGGCGCGACCCGGGAGGTGCGGGCCGAGCCGATGGTCCGCGAGGTCGACCGGCGCGAGGAGCCGACGCACGTGTCGGTGGCCCCGCCGCGGCGTGACCGGGTCCGCTGGGGGCCGGTGTGGGCGGGCCTGCTCGTGGCCATCTCGTCCTTCGTCCTGTTCAACCTGATCACCTTCGCCCTCGGCTGGTGGGACATCGAGGGCGCCGGCGGCTCCAACGCCGACTGGATCAGCACGGCGATCCTGTGGGGCGCCTTCTTCCTCGGTGGGCTGACCGCGGCGGCCTCGGCGATCTGGCGCGGGGTCAGCGACGGCATCCTGCACGGCATCCTGGTGTGGGCGCTGGGCATGGCGACGTTCCTCGTGCTCAGCCTGCTCGGCGGCGGTGCGGTCCTGGGCGCGGTCGGTGACGCCATCGGCCAGCTCGGTGTGCTGCAGCAGAACAGCAACGCACCCGCGGCGCAGCTCGCCCCGGTCGTGGACAACGCCCAGTCGGTCGCCAGCTGGGCCGTCCTGGTGATGGGCGTGGGCATCATCCTGTCGGCGCTCGGTGGCGTCCTCGGGGCCAAGATGTGGCCGGCCAAGAAGGACGCCGAGGACGACCGGGTGACCACCACCCGCTGATCCGTCGCGACAGGCACCGGGACCGACCACGGTCCCCGCGCCTGACCCGCTATCGTCCCCGTGGGTCGAACACCTGTTCGACCCACGGGGACGCAGGGGGTGCAGTGACCAGGGACCGGGCTGCCGGCTGCACGGTGCTGCACGTCGACATGGACGCCTTCTTCGCCAGCGTCGAGGTGCGCCGGCACCCCGAGCTGGCCGGCACGCCGGTCATCGTCGGCGGGGTGGGCAACCGCGGGGTCGTCACCTCGGCCACCTACGAGGCCCGCCGGTACGGGGTGCACAGCGCCATGCCGACCTCCCGGGCTCTGCGCCTGTGCCCGACCGCGACCGTGCTCCCCGGCGACCTCGACCTCTACGCCGAGGTGTCCCGGTCGGTGATGGCGCTGTTCCGCTCCCTCACCCCGCTGGTCGAGCCGCTGAGCCTGGACGAGGCCTTCCTCGACGTCTCCGGCAGCGGCCGCCGGCTGGGCGACCCGGTCGCGATCGGGGAGTACATCCGCGCCCGGGTCTACGACGAGCAGGGGATCACCTGCTCGGTCGGGGTGGCCGGCAGCAAGTTCGTGGCCAAGCTGGCCTCCACCCGGGCCAAGCCCGACGGGCTGCTGGTCGTGCCACCGGCCGAGGTCATGGACTTCCTGCACCCGCTGCCGGTGGGCGCCCTGTGGGGCGTCGGTCCCAAGACCGAGGAGGTGCTGCTCCGGCTGGGTCTGCGGACCGTCGGCGACCTGGCGCACGTGCCGGCACGGACCCTGCAGCGGGCGGTGGGCCAGGCGGCCGGCAGCCACCTGCACGAGCTCGCCTGGGGGCGGGACCCCCGGCGGGTGGTCCCCGACGAGCCCGACCGGTCCACCGGCGCCGAGGAGACCTTCGGCACCGACGTCGACGACCCGCAGGTGATCCACCGGGAGCTGCTGCACCTGGCCGAGCGGACGGCGGGGCGCCTGCGCTCGACCGGTCACCTGGCCCGCACGGTGACCGTGAAGATCCGCTTCGCCGACTTCACCACGATCACCCGCTCCCGCACGCTGAAGGTCCCCACCGACGTGGGCCAGGAGCTGTACGACACCGCCCGCACGCTCTTCGACGCCCTGGGGCTGGACCGGGCGCGCATCCGGCTGGTCGGGGTGCGGGCCGAGGGGCTGGTGGAGGCCGAGGCGACCGCCCGGCAGCTCGAGCTGGGGGCTCGCGAGCACGGCCGGCGGGACGCCGAACTGGCCGCCGACCGGGCCGCCCGCCGCTTCGGGGCCGGTGCCGTCCGGCCGGCCACCCTGCTCGGTCGCCGGCAGGTCCCGGGCACCGGTCCGGTTGCGCGCGACCCGTCTCCGGGAACGCCCCGCTGAGCTGGCCGTCTGCCCGACGGGGACGCTGCGGGGTGCCGGCCGGGGCATCGCCGGGAGTGTCGACGGCGACTCGCCTTTCGCAGGCCGCAAACGGCTCGTATCCTCGGTGTCACCGCGGGCGGACTGCCGCCGGTGGTTTCTTGCACTTGTACCTGGAGGTCGACGTGCCGCTCTCCGAGCACGAGCAGCGTCTGCTGGAGCAGATCGAGCGCGCCCTCGTCGATGACGATCCGAAGTTCGCCTCGACCGTCCGTACCGGCGACCGGCGGCAGAAGGCCCGCCGCAAGCTCCAACTGGGCGCCGTCCTGGTGGTCGTCGGCCTGGCCGTCGTGGTCGGCGGGGTGGCCCTGCCCAACGTCATCGTCGGCGTGCTGGGCTTCCTGGTGGCCTTCGGAGGTGCCGTCCTCGGGGTCCTGAACTACAAGGCCGCGACCGGCGTCGTGCCGACCGACTCCGGCTCGGGCCCCGGGCGTCCGGCGGGCGGCGGCCGCGGTGGCAGCAGCAGCGCCAAGCCGCGCCGCCAGCCGCTGAAGGGCCGCCTCGAGGAGCGTTTCCGCCGCCGCTACGACCAGTAGCGCGCGCCGGCCCACCCGCTGAGCCAGCAGCCGCCGTCCCGTCCGGGACGGCGGCTGCTGGCCTCTCCGGGCGGTTCAGGCCTCGGTGGTCGCCGCCGTGTCGAACAGTGCGCTGACCGACTCCCCGTCGTGGATCCGCTGCACGGCCTGGGCGAGGGCGGGGGCCACCGACAGCACGGTCAGCTTCTCCGAGGCCCCGGCCGGCACCGGCACGGTGTTGGTGCAGACGATCTCCACGACGTCGGACTGGGCGCCGATCCGCTCCAGTGCACCGGCGGTGAACAGACCGTGCGTGCAGGCCACCCGGATCGTGCGGGCGCCGGCGTCCCGCAGCCGGTCGATGAGCTCCAGCACGGTGCTGCCCTTGGCGATCTCGTCGTCCAGCACGATGACGTCGCGATCGGCGACGTCCCCGATGATGGCGCTGATGCTGACCCGGTCGTCGGCGTACCGCTGCTTGGCGCCCGCCGCCACCGGCACCCCGAGCCGGCGGGCGAAGGCCGCGGCCTCCTTGGCGTTGCCCAGGTCGGGGGAGACGACGGTGGTGCGGGAGAGGTCCAGGGCCCGGAAGTGGTCGGCCAGCTCCCGCAGGGCGTGCAGGTGATCGACCGGCACGCTGAAGAAGCCGTGCACCTGCGGGGAGTGCAGCGTCATGGCCAGCACCCGGCTGGCCCCGGCGGCCACCATGAGGTCGGCGATCAGCCGGCCGCCGATGGAGATCCGGGGCGCGTCCTTCTTGTCCGACCGCGCGTAGGCGTAGTGCGGCATCACCACGGTGATCCGGGCCGCCGAGGCGCCGCGGGCCGCGTCGATCATCAGCAGCAGCTCGACCAGGTTCTCCTGCACCGGGGTCACCAGCGGCTGCACGAGGAAGACGTCGCGTTCGCGACAGTTGGCCTGCAGCTGGACCTCGAGGCAGTCGTTGGCGAACCGGGTCATCCGGACCGGCTGCAGCGGCACACCCAGCTGGGCGCACATCTCCGCGGCGAGTTCGGGGTGGGCACTGCCGGCGAAGACGGCGATCTCACGCAAGGGGCACTCCGCAGCTGGGGGGAGCCGGTGACGACGTCACCGACTCCGGCCACCGTAACCAGCTCCGGCGCCGCGGTCAGGCCGGGCGAGGTCGGCGGGGGGCCCGGGCGGCCGTCCACCGTGCGGCCGTCGCGAGCGTGGAGGCCGGCCACACCGCCGCCCGGATCCGCTGACCGCGGGAGGAGGACCGGAGCAACGCCCGCCGCACCGTCGTCAGCGCCTCGGTCAGCGTCGGGTCCGGGCCGGGCCGGGCCGCCGGCGGGCCGTACACCGAACGCTCCTGAGCCAGCGCCAGGGTCCGCACCGCCGGGACCGCGGCGGGGTCGGTGGCGGCGAGCCGCTGGGCCAACTCGAGGGCCAGCTGGCGTGCCGTCGACGTGCCGGGCAGCTCGACGCCCAGGTCGGTGGTGGTCGCCAGCAGCTCGTCCCACAGGGCGCCCGGCCGTCCGTCGGCCAGTCGGGCGGTGCGCTGACTGCGGCGGACGGCGAACGGCACCGCGGTCAGGGCGAGCACGACCAGCGTGCCCGCTGCCCCGAGCAGCCACGGCCTGAGCTGCTGCTGCGGTGCGGCCTGGGGCGCCAGCGGCGGCACGTACTGGTCGTCGCGGTCCAGCTCGGCGCTCGGCGCTGCCGGCAGCGGTGCGCCGACGTCCGGTGTGGCCGTGTCCGGGCTGTCGTCGTCGACCGTGTCGGTGCGGGGCGCCCAGGGGAGCTCCACGGCGCGGTCGGCGGCGATCGGGGTGGGGTCGAAGGGGATCCAGCCGATGCCGGCGAACCAGGCCTCGACCCAGGCGTGCGCGTCGTCGGTGGTGACCACCCGGTCGCCGTCCTCGCCGACCTGGCCGGGCGTGTAGCCCAGCACCACCCGGGCCGGCACCCCCGCTGCCCGGACCAGCACGGCCATCGCCCCGGCGTACTGCTCGCAGTAGCCGCGCTTGAGCCGGAGGAAGTCGGCGAGGTCGTCACCGGTGGTGCCCTGGCTGGTGGAGAGGCTGTAGGCGAAGCCGTTGGCCGGGTCGGTGAACAGCCCGAGCACGGCCCGGACCCGCTCGTAGGGCGACTGTGCCGGGTCGGTGAGCTGGTCGGCCAGGGCGGTGACGGCGGGGTCGAGCTCGGGCAGCGCCGTGTAGCGCTCCACGAGGGGGTCGCCCGGGGCCAGCGGCGCGGCGGCCAGCTCCGCCGTGCTCGGCCGCGGCTGCTGGGCGGTGAACCGGTAGGCCAGCCCCCCGGTGGT
>NZ_JAAKGN010000190.1:0-7777 GCF_011039295.1 Modestobacter sp. KNN46-3
CACCTGCCCGACAACGACGACGTCGACCAGCAGGTCGCCGAGTGGGTGTTGAAGGCGGTCAGCCAGTACGACGAGACCAAGTCCGTCCCCTTCGGGGCCTTCCTGGCCACCCAGCTCTCCAAGTGGGACACGGCCCTCGTGGGCCGACCACCGCCGGCCTCAGACGAGGGCGGGGACCCCGCGGCGAACGGGGGCGTGGACGCTGTCCGCGGAGGGACGGCGCGGCGAGGGGATGCGCGGGGTCGGGACCCGCGGCGCCCGCGGCCGGGGGGTCTCGACGGCCTCGAGCACACCGGCGGCTGCTGCACGCTCGACCTCGTTCGGCTCGGCGACGTACACCGGCATGAAGTCGTAGAGGTCGGTGAAGAGCCCGTCGACGAAGGCGTAGGCGGCCTGCGCCTGGTCGGAGAACTTCGCGATCAGCTCACGCGGGCCGAGCTCGACGCCGACGGTGACCCGGACGGCGCGGTCGTCGCCGCTGAGCCCGGTCAGGGCGAAGGCCACCGAGTCGTGCCGGGCGGCCAGCTCCGCGAGGGCGGCGAGGCACCGGCGGGTGGCCGACCGGCGGGGACGCAGCTGGACGTGCACCACGACCGTCTCCGACCAGTCCGCTCCGGCGGTGGCCGGCTCGCCGGAGGAGCCGTCGACGGCACCACACAGACGCAGGTCGTCGGAGCCGGACGGCCCGACGCGCAGGTCGACGGACAGCTCGATGTCGACTGCCGGGCCCGATGCGAGTGCGCTGAGTTCCATGTTCGTCTCCCCCTGTAACCGTGGTGCTGTGGGGGAAGACTTGCGCACGATCGGAGCCGCGGACGGCGAGACTCGCCGTCCTGTGACTACTGTGACGGCTGAGGTGAGCTGTTATTGGGCCGTACCGGGCAACCTCATGGCATTACTTGCTAGTCGACCGATCCGGTCCTGGTGCAAATGCCGACAAGGCGCCCAGTGCGTCTGCGGCCACCTCGGCAGCGAGGCTCTGCGCCTCGGCGATCTGCTTGTAGACCTCTTCGCGGTGGATCGTCACCTCGCGGGGGGCCTTGAAGCCCAGTCGCACGGTGCCGCCGCGGACCTCGACGACGTAGACCTCGATGTCCTCGCCGATCCGGATGCTCTCGCCGACGCTGCGGGTGAGAGTGAGCATGTCTGTACCCCTCCATGGGTGTGTGGCCATCCGTGGCTCGCCCCGCGAGTGCGGGACAGGGCGCCGCTGCGCGGCGCCCTCTACTTCCCTTCTCGGCAGGTCGGACGCCGGATCGACGCCCGACCCGCCCCCTGTTCAGCGCAGGAAGTTGACCAGGCTCGGTTGGATCGCCTTCGCCGTCGCGGACAACGCCGCTTCATAGCCAGTCTGCTGCATCCGAAGGTTCATGATGGTCTTGGGCAGGTCGACGTCCTCGATGTCCGCCGAACGGCTGGTCAGCGACAGCTGCAGGTCGGCGTTCACCTGCTTTGCCGTCTCCAGCCGCGAGGTGCGGGTACCGACGTCCGCGGTGGCCTTGAGCATCCCGCTGATGACTGCATCCAGATCCGCCAGATCCTTCTGCAGCAGCGCCCGCTCTGCCGGGTCCGCCGCCCGGACGTGCTGGGCGATGCTGCCGACGATCGCGAAGAGGTCGCTACCGGGCTGGCCGAACGCTTCAGGACCACTGATGTCGATGCGGATGACATCGGCTTCGGACACCTGCCGGCTGATCTGTACGACGGGGACCGGCGTATCGGCGGCACCGTGCCCCTGGAAGGTCACCTGCCGGACGCCGTCGGCGTCCGGCATGGAGAACGCATACGCCGCATCTCCTGCGGTGATACCGCCGAAGATCGGCCGGTTCTGCATCTTCGTGTTGGCCAGCCCTACCAAACTCTCCTGGAGGCCGGCGACCTCGGTGGCGACGGCCGTCCGACTGCTTTCCGAGCCTGCACCGTCGTTGAGACCCTGGACGGTGAGGTCCCGGACTCGCTGCACCTGCACGATCATGTTCTGCAGCGCCGAGTCGGTGGCGTCCAGGAACCCCATGCCATCGCTGATGTTGCGTGCGTGCTGGGTCGCGGTGGCCAGCTCCTGGCGGGCGATGATCGCGGCGTTGGTGCCGGTCGGGTCGTCCGACGGCTTGCTGATCCTGGTGCCGGAGGTCAGCTGCTGCTGCAGCTTCGCGATGGCGTCCATGTTCCGACTCAGCCCCTGGAGGCTGGTCTGGACCAGGGCCTTGTGCGTGATCCTCATCAGGTCACAGCCCCACGCGGCCGGTGCGGTTGATCAGTATGTCGAGCGTCTCGTCGATCGCGGTGATCATGCGGGCCGCCGCCGAGTAGGCGTGCTGGAACCGGAGCATGTTCGTCATCTCCTCGTCGAGGTTCACCCCGGAGACCGACTCCCGGGAAGCGTCCACCTGGCTGGCGACCACCGTCTGGGTCTGCAGGTTCCCGGTCGCCACCGATGCCTCGACGCCGAGCTTCACGATCAGCTGCCGGTAGGCCACCGCCGTGCCGTTCGCCGCGCTCTGCAGCTTGGCGATCGCCAGGGCATTGCGGTTGTCCGTGGTCTGAGTGCCCTCGGTGCCAGCGTCCGCGGCGGCCAGGAGGGCAATGTCCCCGATTGCCAGGGCGAGAGTCTTCGCCGTGATGCCGGTCGGATTCCCTGCGCCGTCGTCGAACAGTGCGACACCCGGATTGCCGTTCTTGTCGACACCCCCGGCGTGAGCAGTGTTGAACTCGGTCGCGAGCGCCTGGGCTATGCCGTCGAGCTTGTCCCGGTAGCCGGGGATCGTGTCGCGCAGGGCGGTGAGCTGGCCTCCGGCGGTGCCACCGACGTCGACCGCCGTCCCCCCCGGGTCGGTGACCAGGCGCTGGTCGGTGGGGTTGGTGCCCGGCGCTCCATCGGTCTCCTGCACCGTCAGCCGGAGGGCCGAGCCCCCGGACACCAGAGCAGCCCCGCCGACCGAGACGTCCACCACGCCGAAGTCACCGGCGGTGGAGGTGGCGCCGATCGACTGGGAGAGCTCCAGGACCAGGGCATCGCGCTTGTCCGCCAGCTCGTTGCTCGGCTGGCCGGACTGGGTCGCCTTCTTGATCGCGGTGTTGAGGTCGGCGACCTGGCCGATGGTGGTGTTCACGCCTTCGGCCAGCACACCCAGTGCGTCCCGGGTCTGCGACCAGGCCTTGTCCAACGCCGCGTCGGTGGTGTGGAACTCCGCGACGAGGGTGGCCGTCTTCTGCAGCACCGCGGTGCGGGCGCCGTCCTCGGTCGGGTTGTTCGCCACGTCGCCCCAGGCCTTGAACACGTCGGTGAGCTTGGCCTGGATGCCGGTGTCCCCCGGCTCGCGGAAGGCCTGCTCGATCTGCGCCAGGGTGGTGTCGTGCACGGTCATCGCGGCGGTCTTGCCGCTCTCGGCCTGGGCACGCGCCTCCAGGAAGGCGTCCCGGATGCGGATCACCGTGTCGGCATTGACTCCCCCAGCGACGTCCTTGCTGACCGACCAGATCGCTGTGACCGGGTTCCCGCCGACCGACTGCAGCTCCGCCCGCTGGCGCGAGTAGCCATCGGTGTTGACGTTGGCGATGTTCTGGCCGGTGACGTCGAGGCCGCGCTGCTGCGCCCACAGCGCCGTCGTCGCGGTGTTGAGGCCGGAAAACGTACTCACATCGCACCGTCCAGGGTCACCGAGCGGTAGGCATTCCCCGCCGTGCGGCCGTTGTTCGTGTAAGTCCCGGACTGCGTCCCGGTGCGGGAGGACAGCAGCGCGTCGCCGATCACCGACAACCCACTCTCGATCAGCTCCTTGTTCGCGTCGGAGAGGCTGCGCAGCTCGGTGACGAGCGTCAGCAGCGCCTCGTGGTGCTTGGTGTAGAGGTCGTTCCAGGGCGCGGGCGAGGAGTCGGCCAGCTGACGCAGGGAGGGGTTGGCCTCCAGGCCCAGCCGCCCGGCGATCTGCTCGGTCGCGGCGGCACGCTCCACCTCGAGGGTGCGCAGCTGCTCCAGGACGACCTCGATCTCGTGCGCGATCCGCGGCAGCCACCGGCTCTTGCCGGTGAGGATCAGATACTGCTTCTCCTCGGCCTTGAACAGCAGCAGGTCAAGGAGCTCGTGCTCCCGCCACAGCAACGTCGACAGGTGCTGGTGGTCCATGCCGGCCGCCTTCCTCATCGTCGTGATGGCCAGTCGTGCCAGCCGCGCCCCGCTCGCTCTGCGGAGGCTGTCGAACGTCCATCGGCATCTCACCGAATCCGATCAAGCCGAGATCGCTCAAGCACCTGGGAAAAGTGCCAAGGCCGGTGCCGGAGGGCTGCGATCCCGCCGAGAAGGACGGCGTGACCGCAGCCGTGAGCGAACGCCGACAACCCGACGTCGACGCACTGGTGACCACCCATCTCCCGCTGACGCACTTCGCGGTGAACGCGGTTGCTTCGCGCATTTCCCTGCCCAGCCACGTCAGCCGCGAAGACCTGCAGGCCTGCGCCCGCGTGGCGCTGGTCGAGGTGGCCCGCCGGTTCGACCCGACGGCCGGGGCCACCTTCGCCACCTACGCCCTGCCCCGGCTGCAGGGCGCGGTGCTCGACGAGCTGCGCTCCGGCGACTGGGCCAGCCGGTCGGTCCGGGCCGCGGCCCGGCGCACCGATGCCGCCGCCGATGCGCTCACCATGAGCCTGGGGCGCCCGCCGACGCGGGAGGAGCTCGCAGCCAGCCTGGGCGTCGGCCGAGCCGAGCTGGATTCGCTGCGCGTCGACGTGCACCGCGCTGTGATGATCAGCATCGACGCCGAGACCGGCGGTGACAGCACCTCCCTTGATCTGCCCGACACCAGCGACTCTCCGGAGCGGGCCCTGCTGCGGGCCGAGCGGACCCGGCACCTGCACGAGGCGATCCGCGCGCTGCCCGACCGCCTCGACGAGGTCGTCGAGCGCAACTTCTTCGGCGACGAGTCACTGACCGACATCGCCGACTCCCTGGGCGTCACGCTCTCCCGGGTGTCGCAGATGCGCGCCCGCGCGCTGACCCTGCTGCACGCCGCGATGAGCGAGATCTGGGACGGCGAGCCGGTTGCTGCCGCGGGCGGCGTCCGGGCCCGGAACCAGCAGCGCGCCTACGTCGAGCGGGTGTCGTCCCGGACGCCGGAGCCCCGCTCCCCCGCGCCGGTCCCCCGCACCGCGCAGCCGACGGCGGCGGGCGCCGGCGCCCACTCCCGAGCTCGCCGGGAGTGGGCGCTGGCCGGGCAGCGCACCGCTGCCCAACCCGCTTGAGGGAGCACGGGAAAACTTCTCCGGTTCGGGTCAAGGACTGCCTAATCCGCGCCGTTACCTGAGTTGCAACACCCCGCAGCACGGATGCAGCGGGGTCAACCGAAAGCCCCGATTCCACGGAGGAACACCATGGGCATGAGCGTCAACACCAACACCGCGGCGATCAACTCCTACCGCAACCTGTCGGTGACCAACGACCAGATGAGCAAGTCGCTGGAGCGGCTCTCCTCCGGTTTCCGCATCAACCGCGCCGCCGACGACGCCGCGGGCCTGGCCATCTCCGAGGGCCTCCGCTCGCAGATCGGCGGCATGAAGCAGGCCGTCCGCAACACCCAGGACGGCATCTCGGTCGTGCAGACCGCTGAAGGCGCGCTGGGCACCACCACCAGCATCCTGCAGCGCATGCGTGACCTGTCGGTCCAGGCTTCCAACGCCGGCAGCCTGAACGACGAGGCGAAGGTCAGCATCCAGAAGGAGATGGGCGAGCTGAAGTCGGAGCTCACCCGGATCGCCGACACCACCAACTTCAACGGCACGAAGCTGCTGGACGGCACCTTCACGAACAAGGCCTTCCAGGTCGGCGCCAACGCCAACGAGAGCATCACGGTCGGCATCGCCGGCGGAGCGAGCGCCTCGCAGCTCGGTGTCGCCGGCGTCGACGTCAGCACCGTCGCCAGCGACGCGATCACCGGCGACGTGACCAACGCGGTCGCCGGGACCGCGGGCAACGTGAAGTTCGCCGGTGACTTCACCGACGCCACCGGTGGCGGCTGGGGGACCCTGAACGGCACCGTCACCGTCGGCAGCAAGAGCCTGGACCTGGCGACCCTGAGCGCCGACGTCGACACGACCGCCGAGCTGCAGACCAAGCTGGACGAGGCCTTCGGCACCGGTCAGCTCACCGCCGCCGGCACCGTCACGGAGCTCACCCTGACCGGGCAGGCTCCGGCTGCCACTGCCACCGCCGACGAGGTGAACGCCGCCAGCGTCAAGTTCACCGAGGCCAGCGGTGCCGACGAGGCCATCACGCTGATCAACGACGCCCTGGAGACGGTGTCGGGGATCCGCGCGGACCTGGGTGCCAAGCAGAACCGGTTCGAGCACACCATCAACAACCTCAACGTCGCCATCGAGAACACGACGGCGTCGGAGAGCCGGATCCGCGACACCGACATGGCCCAGGAGATGACCAACTTCACCCGGACCCAGATCCTGACCCAGGCCGGCACCTCCATGCTGGCCCAGGCCAACCAGGCGTCGCAGGGCATCCTGCGACTGCTGGGCTGATCTGACGCTGCACCACTGAGCACGACCCAGTGAAGGGGGAGGCCCCGGCCTCCCCCTTCACTGCTCGTCCACACTCCCCCGCCGACGCGGCGCACGACTCCCGGAGAATCCCATGGCAGGCATGAGCATCAGCGGTCTGTCCTCCGGGCTGGACACGGCCACGATCATCTCCCAGCTGATGCAGCTGGAGGCCCAGCCGCAGCGGATGCTCTCGACGAAGCTGACCGACGCGAAGGCCGACGCCTCGGCCTACCGGACGGTCAACAGCACCTTCTCCACCCTGCAGTCGGCGGCCGACGCACTGACCAAGGCCACCACCTGGGCGCCGGTCAAGGCCACCAGCTCCTCGGCCACGGTCTCGGCCACCGCGAGCGCCGGCGCGACCACCGGGCAGGTCAGTTTCTCTGTCACCAGCCTCGCCGCCAGCCACACGGTGATCAGCTCGTCGGACTGGGTCCCGCCGTCCGGCGACATCTCGCTGACCGTCACCGACGCCGACGGCGACACCGCCGCCACGGCCATCCCGATCGCGGCCGACGCGACGCTCGAGCAGGCCGTCACCGCCATCAACGCCGCCAAGGCCGGCGTCACCGCCACCGCCGTCAACACCGGTACCGGATTCCGGCTGCAGCTCAGCGCCAACTCCTCCGGCGCGGACGGGACGTTCACCACCACCGGCGACGTCACGTTCTCTCCCGTGACCTCGGGGGCCGACGCCGAGCTGAGCGTGGCCGGCGGCGCCTACACGGCCAGATCGACCACCAACACCTTCACCGACCTCATGCCGGGGACGACGTTCACGGTCAGCAAGGCCGGTGAGGCCGCCACGGTCACCGTGGCCAGCGACCCTGCAGCGCTGTCCACCGCCGTCCAGTCGCTGGTCACCGCGGCCAACAACGTGCTCTCCACGATCAGCGAGTACTCGAAGAACGGCCCCGGGAGCACCGCCGTCCTCCGGGGGGACAGCTCGCTGCGCCGCCTGGCCGGGCAGGTCCTCGACGCGGTGTCCGAGGCGGTCGGCGGCGACGGGTCGGCCGCCCGCGCCGGCCTCCAGCTCACCCGCGAGGGCCGGATCACCTTCGACTCCGCAGCCTTCACCACCGCGCTCGAGGACGACCCCGCGCTCGCCCAGCGACTGGTCAACGGGTCCGGCACCGGGACCGCCGCCGTCGAGGGGGTGGCGCAGCGGCTGCTCGGCGTTGCGAAGTCCGCGACCGACAGCACGATCGGTTCCCTCGTCAACCTGGCCAAGGGC
>NZ_JAAKGN010000191.1:0-7649 GCF_011039295.1 Modestobacter sp. KNN46-3
TGGGCACCCTCGCCCTCACCCCTGACTTGCCACGCCGACCCAGCCCGACGACGTTCCCGCGGGAACGTCGTCTGGACGCGATCACTGATCGCCTACGACCACTGACCCTTGGAATAGGTCATCTAGAGCGACCCGGCCCAGCGATGCCCACCCCGGACGACGAGGCCTGGTGCAGCGCGCTGAAGTCGATCGTCCGGGAGCGGGACCGCCTCGACTGCAGCCTCCACGTCCACGACGGGCGCACCGCCGTCCCGCTCCTCCCTCGGCTGTCGTGGCCCCGGGCCTGAAGGCGGATGCGCAGCCCGACTCATCCGTGCACGATCGCCCCATGCCGGACCTGTACCTGCGCAACGTCCCCGCCGGGGTGGTCGAGCGGCTCACCCGGCTGGCTGAGCGCGAGCGCACATCGGTCAGCGCGGTGGCGATCCGTGAGCTGGCCGACGTCAGCCGCCGGGCGGACAACCCAACCCTGCTGGCGGCCCTGCCGGACATTGGCGTCGGCCCCGACGAGATCGTGGACGCCATGGACGCAGGCCGCGCGGAGCGGTGATAGTCCTCGACGACTCGGCCGCTGTCGCAGCCCTGCTCCGCGATGGGTCGGCCCGGGAGGGCGCGGCCCGCGAGCAGCTCCACGCGACCTACGTCGCCCTGGCTGATGCGCTGGGCTGCGCCCTGCTCACCGCCGATGCCCGACTGGCGCGCGCCCCCGGCACCACCTGCCCGGTCACCGTCGTAGCCAGCTGACCGAGGTCGCGACGGCCACAGCACGGCCGCCATCAACCGGACACTCCTGTCAGACAGTCGAACTAGTGTTCGAATCATGACGACCGCGACTGAAGCCACCGCTGCCCCGAGCGCCGACCAGCTCCGGGCCCAGTTCTCGGAGAGCCTGGGTCGGGGGCTGCGCGAGGGTCTCGACTCCACCACGCCTGGGACGTTGCTCGGTATGGCGTCGTCGATGCTCGACATCACCAGCCATCCCGACGCCGATCCCGGGAGCACGGCGCAGGTCGTCCGCCACCTCACGGCCTGGGACCGCCCGGAGACGTCGGCCGGCGCACTCGCCTTCGCCACGCTGGCCGACGACCCAGGCCTGCGCCGATGGGTCCGCCGGGACATCGCCGACCGTGGGCACGCCGTGCCGCGCTGGCTCGCCGACCTGCACCTCGCCACCCCGGCCGCCCGGGCAGTCGAGCTGATCGGCCCCTTCCGTGAGGCGGACGACGTCGTCCTCGGCATCACCATCCCCAGCGGACATGCGCTCACCGCCGTCGTCCGCGTCGACAACGAGCTGGGCGCCCGAGCCGTCGACGGCGCCCTGTTCGAGCACCCGATCGAGACGGTGCTGCGCTCACTGAGAGCGGATGACGACTCGGATCTCCGCATCCGCGACATCAGTGCGGCCGACGCCCGCGCCCGGCTCACCGCTGCGTTCACGGGGGTGCGACTCGACGAGGTCCTGGGAACCAGCACGGAGTGGCGAAGCCAGCGCTGCATCGTGCGGTGGATGCTGTCCCGCTTCCCCGACGGAGGTGACGCCACCGTGCCCGGGAGACTGGACGACGTTGACACCGACGAGCTCACCACGCGGTTCCTGGCCTCACCGTGGGGCCGCCCCTGGGCACGGGGCGGACTCCCGCTGCTGGTCGAGCGGGTTCTCGCCAGCGGCCTGAGCAACGGCGTGGGTGACCCACTCCTGTGGGCACCGCGCCACGTCGGCCGACTGCTCGACCCGAGGCTGCACGACCTGGACCCCGACGAGCTCGACCTCGGCCGAGCCCCTGAGCTGCTGCGCGACCTCATCCGGTACGGCCACGGCGAGCGCGGTGTGCGCGTCGGACTCACCGATGCATCGCTGCACGCGGTCGACCGGTGGGCGCCTGCCTTCCGCACCGCCGTCCGGAGTTGGAACGACGAGTTGAGCGCGTAGCCGTGCGCCCCGAAGCTGCAGCAACGAAGCGCCGGCGTCTACCCATCCCACTGTGCATCCCAGAGCGGTACCGTGGGTCGATGAGCACCCAGATCGCCGTCCGGCTCCCCGAGGAGCTCGTGCAGTTCATCGATCAGCTCGTCGCCGACGGGAAGGCCGAGTCCCGAGCGGCCGTGGTCAGCCGGGCGCTTCAGCACGAGCGACGGCGGCAGGTCGCCGCGCGCGACGCAGCGATCCTGGCCGGTGGCGGGGACGACGACTTCGACGCCCTGGCCCAGCACGCCGCCCGGACGCCACTCGACGACCTGACCTGATGCGACCGATCCATCTCGCGCAGCTGGACAAGACCCGACCGGTGCTGGTGCTGACCCGGGAGTTGGTCCGGCCGCACCTGACCCGGGTGACCGTCGCGCCGATCACGAGCACCGTCCGCGGGCTGTCCACCGAGGTCGCCGTCGGTCCGGAAAACGGAGTCGACCACGCCAGCGCCATCAGCTGCGACAACGTCGTCACCGTGCTCGCAACGGCCCTCGGCCGGCAGATCGGTCGGCTGCTCCCGGAGCAGGAGGTCGAACTCACCGCAGCCCTGCATGCCGCCTTCGACCTCGATGACCTGCCACGACCCCGTTGACGCGGCGACCGCGTCACGTGGCGGACGGGTGCCCACGTCCCCGGGCGCTCGTCTCGTCACTGGCGTCGGCCATCATGCAGGGCGATGACCGAGGACCCGGACGAGAGCGGCTCTGCACCTGACGACCGCCGGCTGGACCTGTACCGCTACGTCGGCGGAGCCGAACACACCGGCGACTACCTGGCCATCATGCTGCCCGCCCGGCACGGGCGCTCGCGACCAGCTGCCCGGTCACCGTGGTGCCCAGCTGAGACGGCCGACCAGCCCCCGCGGTCGAATCGGGGCGCGGATCAGGGTCTTCCCCGATGATCGTGCGGTCGCCGCGGCCCTAGCGTTCCGGGCGACGGACCACCCCGGTCCGGTGCACCGGGAGGACGGCCATGCAGGCGATCGTGCAGGAGCAGTACGGGTCCCCGGACACCCTGGCGCTGAAGGACGTCGACCGGCCCCTGCCCGGACCAGGACAGGTGCTGGTCGCCGTCCGCGCCGCATCGGTCAACGCCGCCGACTGGCACGTGATGCGCGGCGATCCCTACCTGGCTCGGCTACAGCTCGGCCCGCGGCGACCCCGGGCCCGCATCCGCGGCCGGGACTTCGCCGGGGAGGTCGTGGCGGTGGGCGACGGGGTGACCCATGTCCCCCCCGGCGACGAGGTCTACGGCGAGACCGGCCTGAGCGACGGCGCGTTCGCCGAGTACGTCTGCGCTCCGGTCGGCCAGGTCGCCGCGAAGCCCGCCTCCCTGACCTTCGAGCAGGCGGCGGCCGTGCCCCTCGCCGGCGCGACCGCGCTACAGGGGCTACGTGACGTCGCGCGGCTGCAGCCGGGTCAGCGGCTGCTGGTCAACGGGGCCTCGGGCGGGGTCGGCACCTTTGCCGTCCAGCTCGGCCGGGTGTACGACGCGCACGTCACCGGGGTCTGCAGCACGAGGAACGTGGAGCTGGTGCGGTCCCTGGGCGCGGACACCGTCGTCGACTACCGCCAGCAGGACGTCGCCGCCCTCGGGCAGCGGTACGACGTCGTCCTCGACCTGGTCGGCAACCGGTCGCTCGGTGACCTGCGCCGGCTGCTACCCCCGGCCGGCACGCTGCTGCTCTCCGGCGGGGGGACGTCGAACGGCGGAAGCCTCCTCGGGCCGATGGGACTCATCCTCACCGGATCTCTGATCGGCCGGTTCGTGCGCCAGCGGCTGGTCAGCTACACGGCGACGCCGACCACCGAACGGCTGACCGAGCTGGCCCGGCTGGCCGACGCGGGCGCGGTGCGCCCGGCGATCGACCGCACCTTCCCGCTGGCCGAGGTCCCGGCGGCGATCCGCTACCTGGAGACCGAGCACGCCCGCGCGAAGGTCGTCATCACCGTCCCGTAGCCGCCGCTCAGTTCGGGCCCTGTCACGTCAAACGCTGATGGCCCGATGGCGGTGGCGGCGCGTCAGTCAGGCCGTCGGCCACCGTCGACTCCCATGCCGCCTCGTCGCCACCGGCTGTCCATTCGTCCGCCGCCGCTGCGTAGGCAGGGTCGACATGCTGCATTCCGGGGCGCCAAGCAGCGTCGGCAGGCGTGGGCCGAAGTTCGACCCGACCAGCCTCGTCGACGACGTAGACGTCGATCTTAAGCTGGGCGCGGACGGACGCCGGCACGCGCGAGACCGCTGTGAACACTTTCTCGGGAACGACAACCGCGAAGCGTCGTCCGGGTACAGGCTCCTGGGACATCCGCCTCAACAACTGGCCGTACATGGTGTCGACGTCCAGGCCCACAGAGGTCGTCGTCCCCTTGGCCTCGGCGTACAACTCGCGGCCGTCGCGCGTGGCGACGACATCGATGTGGTCGACCTCTGTACGGGCGTCCCAACCGTCCGCCCGCAGCGCCGCGCAGAACGCGGCGACCACCTCTGCCTCGTTCATCGCTCGCCCCTGACTCCGCCCAATCAAGCGCGCCGGTCGCGTGCTCGATGACATTGGACCCCACTCAGCCGGGGCGCATCCCCGTTAGCTCGCGCGCCGTATAGGCGGTGTCGGCTATCGTCGGTGCAGTTCCTGCAACTCGTGTGTAACAACCTGCGGCTGGCATGACCGGCGGAGCAAGGCGGCACGCCCGATCCCGCAGCAGAGGTCATGTTCCACACGCGCGCTTCCAGCACCGAGCTCATCCGGCACGCCGGGCTCTCCTACTTCCCGCTCGCCTTCATCGCGCGGCTCCCCTTCGCGATGATGGTGGTCGGCGTCCTGACCCTCGTCGTCGCCGAGCGCGGCTCGGTCACCCTCGGGGGGCTCAACTCCGCCGCCGCCGGCATCGGCACCGCTCTCGCCGGTCCGCTGCTCGGCGCGGCCGCCGACCGGCTCGGCCAGCGCCGGGTGCTCGTCCCGGTGGGGCTGGTCAACGCGACCCTGCTCGGCGCGTTCCCGTTCGTCGTCGCCAGCAGCACCCCGGCCCTCGCCCTGCTCGCGATGTCGGTGCTGATCGGCGCCTCGGCGCCGCAGATCGCCCCGATGTCGCGCACCCGGCTGGTCGCCATCATCAAGCGCTCGGTCCAGCGCAACCAGCGTGAGCGGGTGCTGAACGGGACCATGGCCTACGAGTCGGCCGCCGACGAGACCGTCTTCATCGTCGGCCCCTTCCTCGTCGGACTGCTCGCCACCGCCGTCGCCCCCTGGCTGGCCATCGCCGGCGCCTCGGCGCTGACCTTCGTCTTCGTCACCTGGTTCGCGCTGCACCCCACCGGGCGGCTGCACCCGGGGGCGCAGGACGCCCGCTCCGAGCAGGCGCCCGCCCGGGAGCTCGCCCACTTCCCGCTGGTCACCGTGGTCGCCGGGACCCTCGGCGTCGGCCTCTTCTTCGGCGCCACCCTCACCTCGCTCACCGGTTTCCTCGCCGCTGACAGCAGTGGCGACCGCGCCGGGCTGCTCTACGGCGTCATGGGCATCGGCTCGGCCGCGCTGGCGCTGGGGTCCGCAGTCTTCCCGGCGCGGTTCAGCCTGCGCGCGCGGTGGCTGGTGTTCGGGTCGCTGATGCTCGCCGCCGCGATCGCCTACGCCACCGCCCGGTCGGAGCTGACGCTGATCGTCGCCCTCGCCGTCCTCGGGTGTGGCATCGGGCCGACGCTGGTCAGCCAGTACAGCCTCGCCGCCAAGTTCAGCCCGCTCGGCCGCTCGGCGACCACCATGACGCTGCTCGGGTCGGCCGTCGTCGTCGGCCAGGCGGTCTCCTCCGCCGTCACCGGCGTTGTCGTCGACCGGCTCGGCGCCGACACCGCGCTCGTGCTCCCCGCCGTCGCCGCCGCGTTCATCGTCGCCGCCGGCATCGCCCACGCCGCCTCGGCGCCCCGCGCCGTCCACGAGCCGGAGCGGGAGCCGGTCCCCGTCTGACCACAGACCTCAGGCGGAGCGGCACGTTCAGCCGTGGCGCGCAATCGGGCGCACCGGCGCGCGCGGCGCTGCCGAGCGCAGCACCGTCCGGCGGTTCTCCTGGACGACGACCAGCGTGCCCCCGCGGGCGACCCCGCACAGCGCCTCGAACACCGCTGCATCGAGCAGTGCGATCTCCGTACGGCCCCGCACCCCGGTCGCCTCGACCGCGCGGGCGACCTGGTCCTCCACCGCAGCCCGGAGCACCTCGCGCTCCACGTCGTCCGTCCGCCCGCCGATGACGGCGCAGGCGAGCACCGAGCCGTCCTGGCGCACGGCGTCCCGCAGGGCCCGCATCAGTTCGGCCGAACTGGCCATCGTGCCGTCCAGCGGTACCAGCAGCCGGGCCCGTGCGCGACGGGAGACCCGGCTGCCGACCACCTCTGCTGACGTCATGGCCGGCATCCTGGGCGTGGGCCGTGTCCCGCCGGAAGGGCCGAACACCGCTCCGAGACCGTTCCGTATCCATGAGAGCGCGGCCACGGACAGTCCGTGATCAGTCGGTCACGTTGAGCAGGCCGGCGACCGGGCGCTTGCATCAGGTGACACGTCGTCATCAATGGACCGGTCACCCGCCCAGACTGCCGATCATGGACCTCGAGGGCGCGCGGGCCCTGCGGTTGCTCGACCGTTCCGGTCAGGGGACGACGACCAGCTCGTGCGGCAGCTGGTGCAGCACCTCGTGGCCGGTCGCGGTGATCACCACGAGGTCCTCGATCATGACCGCGCCGGTGTCCGAGGAGTAGGCCGGCGTCTCGACCGCGAAGACCATGCCCGGCTGGATGAGCCGTTCCTCCGTCCGGCTGAGGAACGGCGGTTCCTCGTGGAAGGTGTCCAGGCCGACCGAGTGCCCGTAGTGCCCGCGGGTGAAGCGCGGGAAGCCGTTGAGCTGGATGTGCGACTCCGCGGCCGCGAACACCTCACGCACCGGCCGGCCGGGCGTCAGACGCTCCCGGGCCAGCTCGTGGGCTTCGAGCAGGACGCGGTACAGCCGTTGGGCCGCCGGCCGGATCTCCCGGAAGCTGAACGTGCGACCGCCGTCCCCCCGGTAGCCGTCCACGGTCGTGCCGCAGTCGAACTTGATCAGGTCGCCGGGGACGAGCCCGATGCCCCGCTCGGAGTCCACCCCGATGGCCGTCGTGGCACCGACCGCGGGCAGCACCCAGTGGTCGCTGAAGCCCGCGTACCGGTCCGTCCCCATGGCCGCCTGGATCACCCCCAGGGCGTAGCGGTGCCGCATGTCCAGCGCCGTCATGCCGGGCTGCGCGGAGCTCGCGGCGAACGTCATCCCGGCCTCGGACAGCTCCGTCGCCCGGCGCAGCGCCTCGATCTCGAAGTCGTGCTTGATGCTCCGGAGCTCGTAGACGTCCTCGGTCATGTCGACCAGGTCGACGTCGGGAGCGAAACCGGCGATCCGCCGCACGGTGTCCTGCAGCACGTACCGCATGTCCGTGCCGATCCGCGCACCCAACAACCCCCGGTCGGCGAGGGCACTGCGCAGCATCGCGTCCTGCTCGTCCTCGGAGAACTGCGCCGGCCGCGGGACGTCGGCGTCGGGTCCGGCACCCACCTGCAGGTCGGCCGCGCTGCGCAGCTCGACCCAGACCCGGAACGGGCGGACGTCGGCGATCCCGGAGACGCGCCGAGCCTGCTCGGCCTCGAAGTCGCTGATGATCATCGCCG
>NZ_JAAKGN010000192.1:0-7625 GCF_011039295.1 Modestobacter sp. KNN46-3
ATGTGTTAAGCACGCCGCCAGCGTTCGTCCTGAGCCAGGATCAAACTCTCCGTAGATGATTTGATCGCAGCTGAGACCAAGAGTTGGCACTCTCGTTCAATCAACCAAAGGAATCCCAACGACACCCCGAAGGACGCCGAATGGGGGTATTGATACTTGGCACTGACTTTCGGCACGCTGTTGAGTTCTCAAGGAGCGGACGCGCGGCGAACCAGACCCTCTCAGGTCGTCGTCTCCGGCTTGTGTTGTCCTGCTCGGCGCCCGGTCCCGGCCTCGCGGTCGTTCCCGGCGCAGAGAGAAAGTTACGTGGCTCTGCGGCACGTGTCAAACCCGGGTCGGGTGACGCGCGCCACCTGCCCGAGACGTGGCCGTCACCTGGCGTTCACACGCCACGGACGCCCGCTCCGCGGGACCGGCGACCGCCCAGCTCAGACGGCCGGACCGGTCCCGGGGCAGTGCACGCCGGCCACCAGCCGCTTGCCCTTCCGCAGCACCAGCCACCCCCCGGTCAACCAGTCCCCGGGGGCGGGTGCGGCGTCGGCGTCGGTGACCCGGACGTTGTTGACGTAGGCGCCACCCTCCTTGACCGTGCGCCGTGCGTCGGTCAGGGACGACGCCAGCCCCGCCCGCTGCAACAGGGCAGCGACCGACAGCGCAGGGTCCGCGACCTCGACCGCGCCGGCCTCGGTCAGGGCTGCGGTCAGCGTCTGCGGGTCCAGCTCGGCGAGCTCGGCGCGGCCGAACAGGGCCCGGCCGGCGGCCTCCGCCTGAGCCAGTTCCGCGGGGCCGTGCACGAGCCGGGTGAGCTCCTCGGCCAGCGCTCGTTGGGGTGCCCGGGACGCCGGGCGCTCCTCGGACTCCGCGATCAGCGCCGCCACCTCCTCGGCGGGGCGCTCGGAGAACAGCGGCAGCCAGGCCCGGGCGTCGACGTCGTCGATGTTGAGCCAGTACTGGAAGAACGCGTACGGGCTGGTGTGCTCCGGGTCCAGCCAGATGGTGGCGCCCTCGGTCTTGCCGATCTTCTTCCCGTCGGCCGTGGTGATCAGCGGCGTGGCCAGGGCGTGCGCCGACGTCCCCTCGGTCCGCCGCACCAGGTCCGTGCCCGCGGTGATGTTCCCCCACTGGTCGGAGCCACCGCTCTGCAGCGTGCAGCCGTGCCGCCGGAACAGCTCGCGGAAGTCGTTGGCCTGCAGGATCTGGTAGCTGAACTCGGTGTAGCTGATCCCCGCGTCGGAGTTCAGCCGAGCCGAGACGGCCTCCTTGGCCAGCATCCGGTTGACCCGGAAGTGCTTGCCGAGGTCCCGCAGGAAGTCGATCGCCGACAGCGGCGACGTCCAGTCCAGGTTGTCGACGTAGATCGGCTCCCGCAGCCCCTCTTCGGCTGCCGGCAGGTCGAGGAAGGGCGCCACCCGGCGGCGGATCCCGTCCACCCAGGTGGCCACCTGCGCGGGGTCGTTCAGCTGGCGCTCCGACGACGGCCGGGGGTCACCGATCAGCCCGGTCGCCCCACCGACCAGGACGATCGGCTGGTGCCCGGCCCGCTGCAGGGCCCGCAGCACCATGAACTGGATCAGGTGACCGACGTGCAGGCTCGCCGCGGTGGGGTCGAAGCCGCAGTAGTACGTGACCGGCCCCTCCGCGAGATGGGCGCGCAGCGCCTCCTCGTCGGTGCTCTGGGCGATCAGCCCGCGGCGGTGCAGCTCGTCGATCACAGAAGGTGCTGAGGTCACGATCGCCCATCTTGCCTGGCAGCCCGGCGCCGCGGCTTCCCGCCCGCCCGGAAGACGCTCACCGATGGGGCGTCGGTCTCCCAGAAGCGCCAGGGGAGCTCGGTGGCCACGCTGATCCCGACCCGGGGGCCGGTCGAGACGCCGGAGGGCGCACGGCCGGCGTGCAGCCGCACGGGTGAGGTGGGGTCGAGCAGGTCGGTGCCCCGGTCGTCGGGGCCGATGGCCAGCGCCTGGGTGAGCCGGGCCGGACCGCGGGCCAGGTCCCGTGCGACCCGCGCGGCCGGCCGACGGGAGTGGGCCAGGGACTCCCCCAGCACCACCTCACCGGCGCGCATGAGCACCGCTGAGCCGCGACCGGCGGGGCCGACGACGACGTTGGCGCACCAGTGCACCCCGTAGCTGAAGTAGACGTACAGCCGGCCGGGCGGGCCGAACATGATCTCCGCCCGCGGGGTCGGGCCCCGATGGGCGTGCGACGCCGGGTCCTCCCCCTGCCCCGAGTACGCCTCCACCTCGGTGAGCCGCAGCGCGACCCGACCGTCGGGCCGGTCGGTCACCACCCAGCACCCCAGCAGCGACCGGGCGACCGCGTCGACCGGCCCGAGCAGGTCGTCCTCGGTGAGGAGCGGACCAGGCCCGGGCCGGTCGGACGGCGGGAGGTCGGCGGCCACGCGGGCTAGAGGGCCCCGGCCACCGGTGACCACGACGCCCACTCGGTGTGCTGACGAGCGAGTTCGGACAGCGACCGGAACTGCTCGGCGACCCGCTCCGGCGCCGTCCCGCCGCGGGCCTGCCGGGCCGCCAGGGCACCGGGGACGGTCAGCACCGACCGCACCTCCGGGGTGAGCCGTTCGTCGATGCCGGCGAGCTGGTCGTCGTCCAGCTCGTCGAGCTCGAGTCCGGCCTCCTCGCAGAAGGCGACCATCGAGCCGCTGATCTCGTGCGCGGACCGGAACGGGACGCCGTTGGACACCAGCCACTCGGCGACGTCGGTGGCCAGCGCGAAGCCCTGGGGGGCAGCGGCCTCGATCACCTCCGGGCGCAGGGTCAGGGTGGCCACCATCCCGGTGACCGCGGGCAGCAGCAGGAGCAGCTGCTCGACGGAGTCGAAGACCGGCTCCTTGTCCTCCTGCAGGTCACGGTCGTAGGCCAGCGGGAGGCCCTTGAGCATGGTCAGCAGCCCGGTCAGGTTGCCGACGAACCGGCCGGCCTTGCCCCGGGCCAGCTCGGCGATGTCCGGGTTCTTCTTCTGCGGCATGATCGACGACCCGGTCGCCCAGGCGTCGTCCAGCCGGGCCCAGCCGAACTCGGTCGACGTCCAGAGCACGACCTCCTCCCCCAGCCGGGACAGGTGCACGCCGAGCAGGGCCGCCACGAAGCAGAACTCCGCGGCGAAGTCGCGGTCGCTGACCGCGTCGATGCTGTTGTCGGCGGCCCGGTCGAAGCCGAGCTCCGCGGCGACGGCGTCGGGGTCCAGCGCCAGCGAGGAGCCGGCCAGCGCGCCGGAGCCCAGCGGGCTGACCGCGGCCCGCCGGTCCCAGTCCAGCAGCCGGTCGACGTCGCGAGCCAGCGAGTGGGCGTGCGCGAGCAGCTGGTGGGCGATGAGCACCGGCTGGGCGTGCTGCAGGTGGGTCATCCCCGGGCCGGCGACGTCGCGGTAGCGCAGGGCCAGCCCGATCAGGGCGTTCTCCAGGGCAGCGAGCTCGCCCACCAGGCTGCGCACGTTGTGCCGCAGGTAGAGCCGCAGGTCGGTGGCGACCTGGTCGTTGCGGCTGCGGCCGGCGCGGAGCTTGCCGCCCAGCGGGCCGAGCTTCTCCAGCAGGCCGCGCTCGAGCGCCTCGTGCACGTCCTCGTCGGCCTCGATCGGGGCGAACGTGCCGTCGCCGACCTCGGCGGACAGCTCGGTCAGCGCGCCGATCATCCTGGCCAGCTCGTCGACGGTCAGCAGCCCGGCCCGCTCCAGCACCCGGGCGTGCGCCCGCGAACCGGCCAGGTCGTAGGGGGCCAGCCGCCAGTCGACGTCGGTGGACTTGGACAGCGCCGCCATCGCCGGTGACGGGCCGCCCCCGAAACGGCCGCCCCACAGTCGGGTCTGGCTGCCGGCGTTGCCCTCGGTCACTCTGCGCTCTCTTCCACGTCGGCGTGCAGGTCGGTGTCGTCCCCGTGCACCGGGCGGGCGCGCTCGGCGAGCGCGCGCAGCCGGTCCGCGAGCGCGGGGCCCCCGTGGGGGTCGCGCGAGACGACCATCAGAGTGTCGTCCCCGGCGATCGTGCCCAGCACGTCGGGGAGCCCGACCTTGTCCAGCGCCGAGGCGAGGAACTGGGCAGCACCCGGGGGCGTGCGGACGACGGCGAGGTTGGCGCTGCCCTCGGCGCTGGTCAGCAGGTCGGCCAGCAGCCGGGTCAGCCGGGCCGGCGAGGACTGCGCCGGGCGCAGCGGGGCGTTCTCCGGCGGCAGCACGTAGGAGGCCGGCGCCCCGTCGGACCCGCGCAGCTTCACCGCACCCAGCTCCTCCAGGTCGCGGGACAGCGTCGCCTGGGTGACCTCGACCCCGGACTCGGCCAGCAGGCGGGCGAGTTGGGTCTGCGAGGTCACCGGGCCGGCGGTGATCAGCTCGGCGATCCGGGCGTGCCGGGCGGAGCGGGTCAGCGCCGTGGTCACCCCGAACGCTCCAGCAGCCACATGAGCAGGGCCTTCTGCGCGTGCAGCCGGTTCTCCGCCTCGTCCCACACGGCGCTCTGCGGCCCGTCGATCACCGAGGCCGCGATCTCCTTGCCGCGGTAGGCCGGGAGGCAGTGCAGGACGACGGCGTCGTCTGCCGCTCGGGCCAGCGCCGGCTCGTCGACGGCGTAGCGCCCGAACGTCGCGATCCGGGTGGCGTGCTCGGACTCCTGCCCCATCGACACCCACGTGTCGGTGACGAGGACGTCGGCGCCGTCGGCGGCGGCCGCCGGGTCGGCGGTCCACTGCACGGACCCACCGGTCTCCTTCGCGATCTGCCCCGCCCGGGTCAGCACGGCCGGGTCGGGCTGGAAGGCCTCCGGCGAGCCGATCCGCACGTGCATGCCGGCCAGGGCGCCGCCCAGCAAGTAGGAGTGCGCCATGTTGTTGGCCCCGTCGCCGAGGTAGCTGAGGGTCAGCCCGGCCAGCTGCGTGCGCCGTTCGAGCACCGTCTGCAGGTCGGCGAGCACCTGGCACGGGTGGAACGTGTCGGTCAGCGCGTTGACCACCGGGACGCGGCTGACCGCCGCCATGGCGTCCATCCGCTCCTGGCCCGAGGTCCGCCAGACGATCGCGGCGACCTGCCGGTCGAGCACCCGGGTGGTGTCCTCCACCGACTCCCCGCGGCCGAGCTGGCTGGCCGCGCCGTCGATGACCAGGGGCTGCCCGCCGAGCTCGGTGACCCCGACGGCGAAGGAGAGCCGGGTGCGGGTGGAGGGCTTGTCGAACAGCACCGCGACGGTGCGCTGGGTGCCGTTGGCCGCGCGCAGCGGGGTGGGCGCGGCGGCGGTGTGCCGGCCGGCCTTGAGCTGGGCGGCCAGCGCCAGGACCTCCGCCTGCTCCGCCGGCGTCAGGTCGTCGTCCCGGGTGAGGTGCCGGACCGTCACTGGTCGGCCTCCTGGAGGGCGGCGTCCAGTGCGGCGGGGAGCGCGGCGACGAACGAGTCGAGCTGGGCGTCGGTGACGACGAGCGGCGGCGCCAGCCGGACGACGTCGGCGGCCACCCCGTTCACGAGGAACCCGGCTGCCCGCAGGTGGGTCTCGACCGCGGCGGCGACCGGTGCGGTGAGGACGACGCCGAGCAGTGCGCCCCGGCCCCGGACGCCGCTGATGCCCTCGTGGCCCAGCGCGTCGACGCCGGCGGCGACCCGGTGCTCGATCTCCTTGGCGCGCTCCAGCAGCCCCTCGTCGCGGATGGTGTCCAGCACCGCCAGTGCGGCGGCCGCGACGATCGGGTTGCCGCCGAACGTGGAGCCGTGCGAGCCGGCGGTCATCAGGTCCGCGGCTGCGCCGAAGGCCAGGGTGGCGCCCAGCGGCAGGCCGCCGCCGAGGGCCTTGGCCAGGGTGACGACGTCGGGCTGCAGGCCGTCGGCCTGGTGGGCGAACCACTGCCCGGTGCGCCCGCTGCCGGTCTGCACCTCGTCGACGGCGAAGAGGGCACCCGCCGCGCGGGCGGTCTCCGCGGCCGCGGCCAGGTAGCCGGGCGGGGCCGGCAGCACGCCGCCCTCCCCCAGCATCGGCTCCAGCAGCACCATCGCGGTCTGCTCGCCCACGGTGGCCGACAGTGCGTCGGCGTCCCCGTACGGGACGTGCTGGACGCCGCCGGGCAGCGGGGCGAAGGCGGCGGCCTTGGCCGGCTGCCCGGTGAGGGCGAGGGAGCCCATGGTGCGGCCGTGGAAGGAGCCGATCGCGGTGACCACCTCCGGCCGGCCGGTCAGCCGGCTGAGCTTGAACGCGGCCTCGTTGGCCTCGGCCCCGGAGTTGCAGAAGAAGACCCGCCCCGGCCGGCCGGCGAGCTCGAGCAGCCGCTCGGCCAGCAGCACCCCCGGCTCGTGCATGGCCAGGTTGGACACGTGGCCGAGCAGCTGCGCCTGGGCGGTGATCGCGTGCACGACCGCCGGGTGGGCGTGGCCGAGGATCGTGGTGGCGATCCCGCCGAGCAGGTCGGTGTACTGCTTGCCGTCGACGTCCCAGACGGTCGCGCCCGCGCCGCGGGCCAGCGCCACCGGCGGGGTCTTGTAGTTGCCCATCATCACGGCCGACCAGCGGGTGGCCAGCTCCTCGGTGTGCGTCATGGTGCGGTCACTCCCTCCGGTGTCGGTGATGTGGTGTCGGTGCCGGCCGGGACGACCATCGTCCCGGTGCCCTCGGTGGTGAACGTCTCCAGGAGCAGGGCGTGCGGCAGGCGCCCGTCGATGACGGTGGCCCGCCGCACCCCGCCCTCGACCGCCCGCAGGCAGGCGGCCATCTTCGGGATCATCCCGGCGTCCAGGGTCGGGAGGATCTCGGCCAGTTCGGTCGCGTCGATCTTCTGCACCAGCGAGTCGCGGTCGGGCCAGTTGGCGTACAGCCCCTCGACGTCGGTCAGCACGACCAGCTTCACCGCGCCCAGGGCGACGGCCAGCGCCGCGGCCGCGGTGTCGGCGTTGACGTTGTGCACCTGGCCGGAGGCGTCCGGTGCCACGGTGGCGACGACCGGGATGTGCCCGGCCTCGAGCAGCGCGGTGACCGGGGCGGGGTCGACCGCGACGACGTCACCGACCAGGCCGACGTCCACCGGCTCGCCGGCGATGATCGCGTGCGTGCGCTCGGCGGTGAACAGGCCGCCGTCCTCACCGGACAGCCCCACGGCCAGCGGGCCGTAGGAGTTGATCAGGCCGACCACCTCGGGGCCGACCTGCCCGGTCAGCACCATCCGGACGACGTCGATCGTCTCCTCGGTGGTGACCCGCAGCCCGCCGCGGAACTCGCTCTCGATGCCCAGCCGGCTGAGCATGCCGTTGATCTGCGGACCGCCGCCGTGGACGACGACCGGCAGGATCCCGCAGGTCCGCAGGAAGACCATGTCCTCGGCGAAGGCGCGCCGGCACTGCTCGTCGACCATGGCGTGCCCGCCGTACTTCACCACCACGATCCGGCCGTGGAACTCGCGCAGCCAGGGCAGCGCACCGGTGAGGACGGCGACCTTGCGCGCGTCGCCCTGGGGGTCGTGCGTCCGCATGACCCGGGGGGTGCCCACCGAACGCCGGGGCGGCGCGGTGGCGAGATCGGGGGCGATCGGCGATCCGCGCGAGGGCGTCGACCTGTCCGGCCGGGCCATCACGATCGACGTCGACCTGCGGGCCGGCAGCGAGCAGGCCACGATCTGGACCAACGACCTGTCCCTCGCCTACGT
>NZ_JAAKGN010000193.1:0-7580 GCF_011039295.1 Modestobacter sp. KNN46-3
AGGTGTGTATAAGAGACAGGTTCCCCCGGCCCCCGTCCCTGATCAGGAGCACGCCATGACGACCACCCAGCCGACCGGTGCACCGGCCGCGACCGGCCTACCATCGCCGGTCGTGACGACCGTCGAGGACCGCCCCACCAGCCCCGCCACCGCCGACATCAAGCCCCGCAGCCGCGAGGTCACCGACGGGGACGCCAAGGCCCCGGCCCGGGCCATGCTCCGGGCAGTGGGCATGGGCGACGACGACTTCGCCAAGCCGCAGATCGGCGTCGCCTCGTCCTGGAACGAGATCACCCCGTGCAACCTGTCGCTGGACCGGCTGGCCAAGCGGGCCAAGGAGGGCGTGTTCGCCGCCGGCGGCTACCCGCTGGAGTTCGGCACCATCTCGGTCTCCGACGGCATCTCCATGGGCCACGAGGGGATGCGCGCCTCGCTGGTCTCCCGCGAGGTCATCGCCGACTCGGTCGAGACGGTCATGTTCGCCGAGCGGCTGGACGGTTCGGTGCTGCTGGCCGGCTGCGACAAGTCGCTGCCCGGCATGCTGATGGCCGCCGCCCGCCTCGACCTGGCCAGCGTGTTCGTCTACTCCGGCTCCACCCTGCCGGGGAAGCTCGGCGACAAGGACCTCACCCTGATCGACGTCTTCGAGGGCGTCGGCGCCTGCGCCGCCGGGAAGATCACCCGCGACGAGCTGACCGCCATCGAGAAGGCCGCCTGCCCCGGGATGGGCTCCTGCGGTGGCATGTACACCGCCAACACGATGGCCAGCGTGTCCGAGGCGCTGGGCATGGCCCTGCCCGGCAGCGCCGCGCCGCCGGCGCCGGACGCCCGCCGGGACGCCATCGCGATCGCCTCCGGCGAGGCCGTCGTCGAGCTGCTCCGCAAGGGCATCACCGCGCGGCAGATCATGACCAAGGAGGCGTTCGAGAACGCGATCACCGTCGTCATGGCGCTGGGCGGCTCGACCAACGCCGTCCTGCACCTGATGGCGATCGCCCACGAGGCCGACGTCGACCTCACCCTCGACGACTTCAACCGGATCGGTGACCGCACCCCGCACCTGGCCGACGTGAAGCCGTTCGGCCGGTTCGTGATGACCGACGTCGACCGCGTCGGCGGTGTGCCGGTCGTGCTGCGCGCACTCCTGGACGCCGGCCTGCTGCACGGCGACGTGCTCACCGTCACCGGGAAGACGATGGCCGAGAACCTCGCCGAGATCAGCCCGCCGGACCTCGACGGCACGATCGTGCACGCGATGAACGACCCGATCCACAAGACCGGCGGCCTGACGATCCTGCGCGGCTCGCTCGCGCCGGAGGGCGCGGTGGTGAAGTCGGCCGGCTTCGACGCCGACGTCTTCGAGGGCACCGCCCGGGTCTTCGACGGCGAGCAGGGTGCGATGGACGCCGTCACCGAGGGCACGCTCAAGAAGGACGACGTCGTGGTGATCCGCTACGAGGGCCCGCGTGGCGGCCCCGGCATGCGCGAGATGCTCGCCGTCACCGGCGCGATCAAGGGCGCCGGGCTGGGCAAGGACGTGCTGCTGCTCACCGACGGCCGGTTCTCCGGCGGCACCACCGGCCTGTGCGTCGGCCACATCGCGCCCGAGGCCGTCGACGGCGGCCCGATCGCCTTCGTCCGCGACGGCGACACGATCCGGCTCGACCTCGCCGCCCGCACGCTGGAGCTCCTGGTCGACGACGAGGAGCTGGCCCGCCGCCGGGAGGGCTGGGCGCCACCGGCCCCGCGCTACACCCGTGGCGTGCTCGCCAAGTACGCCAAGCTGGTCGGCTCGGCGGCCCAGGGCGCGGTCTGCGGCTGACGCCCGCACCGGCCCGGCCCCGCCCGATGGGGTGAGGCCGGGCCGCTCACGCTGTTGCCGGCGCGCTCCTGCACCGACAGTCCTGGGGTGGAGCGGACGCGTCGGTTGCGGGCACCTGGGTGGCTGGTCGCCGTCCCGGTGCTCACCGGGGCCGCGGGCGGTGCCGCCCCGCTGGCCGCCGACCTGCTGCTGTGCACCGCCGCGCTGGTCACCGCCGGGCTGCTGTGGCGCGCCGGCGGCCGGCTCTCCGGCGGCCCGCGCGGCTGGCGGCTGCTCTCCCTCGCCGTGCTCCTCGGGCTGGGCACCAGCCTGTTCGCCGGGCTGCTGCTCGACCCTCCGCCGGAGGGCGTCTTCGACGCCACCGGGCAGCTGGTCCAGCTGCCGGCGGCGCTGCTCGCGCTGGTCGCCGTCCTCACCCTGCTGTCCCCGGGCAGGCTGCGCCGTGGCGGTGCCCGGCTGGCCACCGAGACCGCGCTGTTCTTCTGCGCCTCCCTCGTACTGGCCCAGGTGCTGGTGGTCGGACCGGCGATGCGGACCCAGCCCCTGGAGGGCGCGGACCGCATCGTCCTGGAGGTCGCCTGCCTGGTGACCGCCTCGGTGCTGTCCGCCGTCCTCCTGCTGATCGCGGCGTCCCCCGGGCCGCGGCGGTGCGCCGGCGCCCTGCTGCTGCTCGCCGCAGCGACCTGGGCGACCACGCACGGCCTGGCGATCGCCGGCGAGGAGCTGCACCTCTCCGCCCTGGACGGCGCCGCACCCGCCGGTGAGCTCGTCGCCCTGCTGCTGGTCTGCCTGGCGGCGGTGCGCGATCCGGGGGCCCACGCCGAGGCGCCGCCGACCCGGGCCAGTTCCCGGCTCAACGTGGTCGGCCAGCTGCTCCCGCACCTGGTGACCGTGGCCGCCGGGGTCGCCTACCTCGGTGCGCCGCTGCTGGGTGCCGATCCCTCCCCGGCCGCCACGATCGCCCTGCTGGGCTGTCTGTCCCTGACCGCGGTCCACCGCGCCACCGCCGCCCGGGTCGAGCACCGGGTCGCCGCGCGGCTGCGCCGGAGCGAGGCCTACTTCCGCTCGCTGGTCCGCTCCAGCAGCGACGCGGTGCTCATCCTCGACGGCGACCTGCGGATCGGCTGGGCGGCTCCCGCCGTGGAGCCGGCCGACGGGCCGGGCCTGCGGGGCCGGCTGCTGCCGCACGCCGTGCACCCGGAGGACGCCGCCGAGGTGACCGCATGGCTCACCGGCGAGGGCTCGGACGGGGACGTCAGCGGGCTGCGCTGCTTCCGGCTGGCCGACCGCACCGGCGTCTGGCGGGTCTTCGAGGCCGGGGTCAGTGACCTGCGTGGGGACGCCGACGTCGCCGCGCTCGTGCTGCACTGCCGCGACGTCACCGCCCGGCTCGACCGGGAGCACGAGCTGCGCTCGCTGGCCTTCGTCGACCCGCTCACCGGGCTGCCGAACCGGGCGGCCCAACGGCTCGCCCTGGCCGGGCTGCTGGCCGGTGCGGACGACGCACCGACCGACGCCGCGCTGCTGCTGGTCGAGCTGCACGGCCTGCGCGAGGCCCTCGAGAACGCCGGCAGCGAGGTCGTCGAGACGACGCTGGCCGAGGTCGCCCGCCGGCTGCGCGCGACCGTGCGCGGCGAGGACCAGGTGGCCCGGATCGGCACCGAGCTGTTCAGCGTGCTGGCGCACGGGACCGGGGACGAGCACGACCGGCTCGCCGCCCGGTGCCTGGCGGCGATCGAGGCGCCGATCGTGACCGACGCCGGGATCGTGGACCTGTCCGGTGCGGTCGGGCTGGTGTCGCTGGAGCCCGGGCTGACCGAGGAGCAGGCGGTCGACCGGGCCGAGCTCGCCGTCGTGGACGCCCGGTCGGCCGGCAGCGGCTCGGTGCGCCGGTACCGCGCGGAGCTGTCCGCGGCCCGCGACCGTCGGGAGCAGTTGCGGGAGGACCTGGTCGGTGCCCGGGAGCGCGGCGAGCTCGCGCTGGCCTGGCAGCCGATCGTCGCCCTGGACGACCAGCGGGTCACCGGGGTCGAGGCGCTGCTGCGCTGGCAGCACCCGCTGCACGGGGAGGTGCCGCCGGAGGAGTTCCTGCCGGTCGCCGAGCGGGCCGGGCTGGCGGTGGACCTGCAGCGGTGGGTGCTGCAGGAGGCGACCGCCGCTGCGCTGACCCTGCCCCGCGACCGTGGTGAGCTGAAGCTGGCGGTCGACGTCTCGGCCGCCCACCTCGCGGCCGGGACGCTGGTCGGTGACGTGACGGCCGCCCTGCGGGACAGCGGCCTGCCGCCGGAGAGACTGGTGCTGGAGATCGCCGAGTCGATCCTCGAGGTCGATGCCCTCGCCGACGACGTGGCGGCGTTGCGGCTGATGGGCGTGCGCCTGGCCCTGGCCGACTTCGGCAGCGGACGCTCCTCGCTGCCCGCGCTCGGCCGGCTGCAGGTCGACATCATCAAGCTGGACCGGAGCCTGCTGTCCCGGGTGGACCGGGACCCCTACAGCCGGGCGGTCTGTCAGGCCGTGGTCGCGCTGGCCGCGACCCTGGGCATCGACGTCGTGGCCGAGGGCGTGGAGACCACCAGCCAGTTGACGGTCCTGCACTCCCTCGGGTGCGGGTACGCCCAGGGCTTCCTGCTCTCCCGCCCGGTCGGGCTGGCCGGACTGGTGCAGCTGCTGGAGTCCGACACCGGACGGCTGTGGCCCGGGCTGACCGGTCGGGTCGGCGCCTCGTGACCGCGCTGCGCGCGTCGTCGGCCGGCGTGCCGGCGCTGCCCCTCGTGCCCGCGGTGGCGCGCTGGCCCCGGGCGGCGGTGCTGTCCCTGCTCGGCGCGGTCGCCGTCGGCCTCGCCCTCGTGGAGACGGCCTGGCCCGCGGCCGCGGCGCACACGGCACCGGCGGTGCTCAGCGCGGCGTCGCTGGCCATCGGGGTGCTCGTGGTGCGGCACGCGATGCGGCTGGACCGGGAGTCCGCGGCGCCCTGGCGGGCGTTCGCCGTCCTCGCCGGTCTGCTGACGCTGGGCGAGGCGATCGCCGCCGTGCGCGGGGTCGGGGTCAACGCGGTGACCGCCGGGCCGCAGGACGTCCCGCTGGTGGCCGCGGTCCCGTTCGCGCTGCTGGGCTGCGCCCGGCTGATCCGGTCGGCCACCACCGGGATCGGTGCCCGGGTGGCGCTGGACGCCGCCGTCGCCCTGGTCGCGCTGTCCGCGTTGGCCGAGATGGTGATCGGTGCTGCGCTGAACCGGACGGCCGACTCCGTCGACGACCTCATGGCACGCGGCTACCCCGCCGCCGGGGTGGTGCTGTGCACCGTCGGGCTGGTCACCTTCGCGGGGGTGGGGCAGGCCCGGCGGGCCGCTGCCGGATGGCTGGTGGCCTGCTTCGCCTCGGTGGCCGTGGTGACCGTCAGCGGGGCCATCGCCGTGGTCCGCCCCTCCATCGTCGCCGACGTGGTCAGCGGCACGGCCTGGCTGGCCATGCTGGGCTTCGGCACCCTCGCCATCGCCGCCGACCCGGGACGGTCCACCGACCCGGACGAGCCCCCCGAGGTGCCCCTGCTGGGCGTGGTGGTCAGCTACTGCGCCGCCTTCGGCGTGGTGCTCGTGCTGCTGGTCGGCCGGATCGGCGGGAGGTCGATCCTGCCGGTCGAGGCGGGGGCCGCGGCCGTGCTGCTGCTGCTCACCTTCGCCCGCACCCTGGTGTGGGCGGCGGACGGCGCCCGGCTGACCAGGCAGGTGCTGCGCACCGAGGCCTACTTCCGGACGCTGGTGCACAGCGCCGCCGACGTCACCATCGTCCTGGACCACCGCGGTCGGATCACCTGGGACTCCACCGCCGGCCAGCACCCGCACGGCTGGTCGGCGCGCGACCTCGAGGGCCGGCAGCTGGTCGAGTTCGTGCACGGCGAGGACCGGGCGGAGCTGGCGGCGGTGCTGACCACGGGCGCCGACCCGGGGCAGGGCCGTGGGCGGGTCCTCCGGCTGCGCGGCAAGGACGGGAGCTGGCGGTCCTACGAGACGGTGCGGGTGCTCGCCTCCGGTGACCTGCAGCGCCCCGACGCCACCGCCCCCGAGCTGGGCAGCGGCCTGGTGGTGTACCTGCGGAACGTCGACGAGCGCCGGCACAGCGAGCTCGAGCTGGAGCGGATGGCCTACACCGACTACCTCACCGGGCTGCCCAACCGGGCCCGGCTGATGGCCGCGCTGGCCGGCGCCCGCAGCCGGGCCGCGGAGGGGGAGGCCTCGTGCCTGCTGCTGCTGGACCTCGACGGCTTCAAGGCGGTCAACGACATCGCCGGGCACGAGGCCGGTGACCTGCTGCTGACCGAGGTCGCCGACCGGCTGCGCGCCTCGGTCCGGGACCGGGACCTGGTCGGCCGGCTCGGCGGTGACGAGTTCGCCGTCGTCGTGCGGGCCGACCTGGACGAGGCGACGGCGCTGGGGGAGCGGATCATCGCCGAGCTGGCCGGCGTCCACCGCTCGGTGCCCACCCCGGGCGCGGACCCGGACCTGGTCTTCGACGTCTCCTGCAGCATCGGGGTCACCGAGCTGGCCCCGGCCGACGAGGTGCCGGCGACCATCCGCCACGCGGACCTGGCCCTGCGCGCGGCCAAGGCCGCCGGCAAGGGGCGGGTACGCCGGCACGGCGAGACCGCCGACAGCGCCACCGTCCGGCGCACCAGGCTGGCCCGCGACCTGCCCGACGCGCTGTCCCGGGGGCAGCTCCGGCTGGTCTACCAGCCGATCGTCGGCGTCGCGGAGCGCCGGGTGCTGGGCGTCGAGGCGCTGGTCCGCTGGGACCACCCGGTGCTCGGTGAGGTGTCGCCGGAGGAGTTCGTGCCGCTGGCCGAGGACGACGGGCTGATCGTGCCGCTGCAGCGGTGGGTGCTGGACCAGGCGACCGCCGAGCTGGCCGGCCTGGTCCGCGCGGGCCGCGACCTGCGACTGGGGGTGAACATCAGCGTGCGGCACCTCCAGTCGGGCAGCCTGGTGCCCGACGTCGCCGCCGCCCTGGCGCGGGCCGGGCTGCCGCCGCAGCAGCTCATGCTGGAGGTGACCGAGTCGCTGTTCATCGGCCAGCCGGACCGGGCCGACGGCGACCTGCAGACGCTGCACGACATGGGGTGCGTCATCTCCCTCGACGACTTCGGGCGGGGGTACTCGACCTTCGCCTACCTGGCCCGGCTGCCGGTCGACGTGCTCAAGATGGACCGGGAGTTCCTCGCCGGCATCGCCGAGGACGCACGCAGCGCCGCGCTCGTGCACAGCGTCATCGAGCTCGGGCAGCGGCTGTCCATCGACGTCGTCGCCGAGGGCGTGGAGACCCCCGAGCAGCTGGCGGTGCTGCGCGACCTCGGCTGCCGCTACCTGCAGGGCTTCCTGCTGGGCCGCCCGACCGCCCCCGCGGAGCTGCCGGCCGTCATCGACGCGTTCGATCCGCGGTCGCTCGACGTCGTGGCCGGGCAGGCGGCGGTCACCGTCTCAGGAACCGCCTGACCTGTTCCCATCCTGTGGGACGACGCGGTTGACGGGGTCGTGGTGCGGGGCGCACAGTGTCCTCGTGCCACGCACTCGTCTGCTCGTAGCGATCCACTAGCGCGCCGGTCCCTCCCGACCGACGCGCCACCCCTCCGTGCCAGCGGCACGAGGGGTTTTTTGTTGGCCGGGCACCGCCTCGCCGGCCCCTCCGCCCACCGCCAGGCGTCCGCCGCATCACCCCACCCCGCGCCCAGGCAGATCGTCCAGATGAGCCTGTCCCTTCTACACAT
>NZ_JAAKGN010000194.1:0-7490 GCF_011039295.1 Modestobacter sp. KNN46-3
GCCTCGTCGACCTCCTCGAGAGTGACCTCGCGGGACAGCGTGACGGTGAGGTCGGTCGCCGAGCCGGTCGGCACCGGGACGCGGAGCGCGTAGCCGTCGAGCTTGCCCTTCAGCTCCGGCAGCACCAGGCCGATCGCCTTGGCCGCACCGGTGGAGGTCGGGACGATGTTCAGCGCGGCGGCGCGGGCGCGGCGCATGTCCTTGTGCGGGCCGTCCTGCAGGTTCTGGTCGGCGGTGTAGGCGTGGATCGTGGTCATCAGGCCACGCTCGATGCCGAAGGCGTCGTGGAGCACCTTGGCCAGCGGGGCCAGGCAGTTGGTGGTGCAGGACGCGTTGCTGATGATCGTCTGCGAGCCGTCGTACTGCTCGTGGTTGACGCCCATGACGATCGTCAGGTCGTCGCCGGTGGCCGGCGCGGAGATGATGACCTTCTTGGCCCCACCGGCGTCGACGTGCTTGCGCGCGTCGTCGGCCTTGGTGAAGAAGCCGGTGGACTCGACGACGACGTCGACGCCCAGCTCGCCCCAGGGCAGGTTCGCCGGGTCGCGCTCGGCCAGCACCTTGATGGTGGCGCCGCCGACCTTGATGCCGTCACCGACGACCGAGACGTCCTCGGCCAGCTTGCCCAGGATGCTGTCGTACTTGAGCAGGTGCGCGAGCGTCTCGGGCGTGGTCAGGTCGTTGACCGCCACGACCTCGACGTCGGCCCCGCTGGCGGCGACCGCCCGATAGAAGTTGCGGCCGATCCGACCGAACCCGTTGATGCCGACCCGTACCGTCACTGAGGACCTCCCAGACCGTGATGCCCAGCCGGACCGGTCGGCCCAGCGGCGCCCGTGGGCCGTGCGTGCGCACGACCACATTCCGGCGACAGCCTATCGGCCCGCCGAGCAGCCTCCGACCGCGCACCCGCCTCGCCGGACGGGGCGTGCACAGACGTCCGCGACGTCTCCCCCGGTGGCCGGGAGAGACGTCGCGGACGTCTCGTGCCGTGCTGGAACGCCTGCCCCACGGGGCTCGCAGCGAGCGGGGCAGGGTGCTCCCGCTGCTACTGGGCCAGCATGTCGTCGGTCACCACGGACTCGGTGTCCGGGATGCCGAGGTCCTTGGCGCGCTTGTCGGCCATCGCCAGCAGACGCCGTATGCGCCCGGCAACAGCGTCCTTGGTCATCGGCGGGTCGGCGCGCTGGCCGAGCTCCTCCAGCGACGCCTGACCGAACTCCAGCCGCAGCCGCCCGGCGACCAGCAGGTGCTCCGGGGCCTCTTCGGCCAGGATCTCCAGTGCCCGCTCGACCCGGGCACTCGCCGCGACCGCGGCCCGCGCCGAGCGGCGCAGGTTGGCGTCGTCGAAGTTGGCCAGCCGGTTGGCCGTGGCCCGGACCTCGCGGCGCATCCGCCGCTCCTCCCAGGCCAGGACGGCGTCGTGGGCGCCCATCCGGGTCAGCAGCGCACCGATCGCGTCGCCGTCCCGTACGACCACCCGGTCGGTGCCGCGCACCTCACGGGCCTTCGCCGCGATGCCCAGCCGACGGGCCGCACCGACCAGCGCCATCGCCGCCTCGGGCCCGGGGCAGGTGACCTCCAGGGACGACGAACGCCCCGGCTCGGTCAGCGACCCGTGCGCCAGGAAGGCGCCCCGCCAGGCCGCCTCGGCGTCGCCGATCCCGCCGGAGACCACCGACGGCGGCAGGCCACGGACCGGCCGGCCCCGCTGGTCGACCAGCCCGGTCTGCCGGGCCAGGCCCTCACCGTGCTTGGCGATCCGGACCAGGTAGCGCACGCCCCGGCGGATGTTGCCGCCGGCCAGCACGCTCACGCCACTGGTGTAGCCGTACACCTCGCTGATGTCCCGGCGCAGCCGCCGGGCCACCGAGCCGGTGTCCAGCTCCGCCTCGATGACCACCCGGCCGCCCACGATGTGCAGGCCACCGGAGAAGCGCAGCAGCGCGGTCACCTCGGCCTTGCGCTCCGAGGTCTTCGTGCACTCCACGCGGGAGAGCTCGTCCTTCACCATCGCCGTCATCGCCATCAGCGGTGTTCCCTTCCCCCTGTGTGCCGGCCGGTGTCACGGTCGTCCCCGTGTCCGGCCACTGCCCTGCCGGTCACCGCGCACCGACCACGGAGGCCAGTGCGGCAGCGAGCCGGGAGGGATCGTGCTGTGGTGTCCCGTCGGGTGCAGCCACCGGTGCCAGCACCAGTTCTGCACCACATGCCTGCACAGCAGACAGCAGACCACGCCGGTCAACAACCGCAGCGGTGTCCGCGATCACCGTGTGCAGCGACACGCCTCCCAGATGGGCCAGCAGGACGCGCAGGTGCTCCTCCGGCGAGAAGCCGTCGGTCTCCCCCACTTGGGGCTCGAGGTTCAGCACCACGACCACCCGCGCCGCGGTCTCCGCCAGCGCCGTCCGCAGCCGCGGGACGAGCAGGTGGGGCAGCACGGAGGTGTACCAGGAGCCCGGCCCGAGGCTGACCACGTCGGCCGCCGCGATCGCCGCCAGCACCTCCGGTGGCACCGGGGGGTCGGCCGGAGAGACCCGGATGTCCTCGACGTGCCCGGGGGTGGAGGCGATCGCCACCTGACCCCGGATCCGGCGGGTCTCCTGCGGGTCGTCGGGGTCGACGCTGGCCACCGTGGCCACCAGGTCCAGCGGGACGTCGGACATGGGGAGCACCCGGCCACGCGTCCCGAGCAGCTCCTCCAGCACGCCGAGGGCCCGGACCGTGTCGCCGCCGTGCATCTCGGTCAGGCCGGTCAGCATCAGGTTGCCGACGGGGTGCCCGGCGAGCACGCCGGTGCCACCGAAGCGGTGCTGGAGCAGGTCGGCCATCTGCTGGGTGCGCGGGGACTCGCCGGCCAGTGCGGCCAGCGCCATCCGCAGGTCACCGGGTGGCAGCACCGGCATCTCGCGCCGGATCCGCCCCGAGGAACCGCCGTCGTCGGCGACGGTGACCACTGCGGTCAGCTCCGCGGTGAGCCGTCGCCAGGCAGCCAGGGCAGCGGCCAGCCCGTGCCCGCCGCCGAGGGCGACGACCCGCAGGCCGGGGGTCTCCACTACTCGCGCCCCAGGTCACGGTGGCGCGCGGTCGCCGGGACGCCCTCGGCGTTGAGCCGACGGGCGAACTCCTCGGCGATGGCGACGCTGCGGTGCTTGCCGCCGGTGCACCCCACCGCCAGCGTGAGGTACCGCTTGCCCTCGCGCCGGTAGCCGGGCAGCAGCAGCCGCAGCACCTCGCCGTAACTGTCCAGGAACGCCCCGGCGTCGTCCTGGGCGAGCACGTAGTCGCGCACCTCGGCGTCCCGGCCGGTCATCGGGCGCAGCTCCGGGACCCAGTGCGGGTTGGGCAGGAACCGGGCGTCGACGACGAGGTCGGCGTCCAGCGGCAGGCCGTACTTGAAGCCGAAGCTGAGCACGGTCGCCACCACCTCCGGCAGCTCGCCGTCCGGTACGAACGACGCCTCCAGGGTCGCGCGCAGCTGGTGCACGTTGAGGTCGCTGGTGTCGATCCACAGGTCGGCGTCGCCGGCGATGCCGGTGAGCAGCTCCCGCTCGGTGTCGATGCCGTCGATCAGCCGGCCGTTGCCCTGCAGGGGGTGCTCGCGCCGGACCGACTCGTAGCGCCGGATCAGCACCTCGTTGCGCGCGTGCACGTAGACGACGCGCGGGCGGTGCCCGGCCTCGGCGAGCTGCCGGATGGACTCCTGCAGGTCGCTGGAGAAGGCCCGGCTGCGCACGTCGACGACGGCGGCGAACCGGCGCAGGTCGCCGCGGGCGCCCAGCTCGACCATCGGCTGGAGCAGGGCCGGCGGCAGGTTGTCGACCACGAAGAAGCCGAGGTCCTCCAGCACCCGGCCGGCGCTGTTCTTGCCCGCTCCGGACAGACCCGTGACGACCACGACGTCGAGCGGGGCGAGCTCGGTGCTCGACCCGTCGGCCGCCGGCGGGACGTCGCTCTGCGGCCCGGCCGGCGTTGCGCGACCGGCGGTCATGCCGGCTGCCCGGCGGCGGGGTGGACCCGGCCGGACTCGGCGGTCTGGTCGGCGTCCGGCCCCTGGGCCGGCGCCCCGGTGGCGACCGATGGCTCCAGCTCGACGGCGTCCTCGGCGACCACGTCGGGCGAGGCGCCCGCGGCCACCGGCTCGGCGACCGCGGCGAGCACCGCCTCGGCCGTGCGCCGGCCGATGCCGGGCACTGCCGTGAGGTCCTCGACCGAGGCCGCACGCAGCCGCTTGAGGGATCCGAACTGCTTCATCAGTGCCTTCCGCCGGGTGTCGCCGAGCCCCGGGACGTCGTCCAGGAGCGAGACCAACATGGTGCTGGATCGCTTCTGCCGGTGGTAGGTGATCGCGAACCGGTGTGCTTCGTCGCGCACCCGCTGCAGCAGGTAGAGCGCCTCGGAGGTGCGCGGCAGGATGACCGGGTCGGGGTCGTCGGGCAGCCAGACCTCCTCCATCCGCTTGGCCAGGCCGCAGACGGCGACGTCGACGATGCCCAGCTCGGCCAGCGAACGGCTGGCCGCGGCCACCTGCGGGGCGCCGCCGTCGACCACCAGCAGGTTGGGCGGGTAGGCGAACCGGCGCGGCCGTCCTTCCTCCGCGGCGACGCCCTGCTCGTCCCGGCGGTCCTGCTCCTCCTTGAGGTGCCGGGCGAACCGGCGGCGCACGACCTCGGCCATCGCCGCGGTGTCGTCGGTGCCCTGGGCCACGGAGAAGCGCCGGTAGTCGGACTTCTTGGCCAAGCCGTCCTCGAAGACCACCATGCTGGCGACGACGTTGGTGCCCTGCACGTGCGAGATGTCGATGCACTCGATCCGCAGCGGCGCCTCGGGCAGGTCCAGGGCCTCCTGGATCTCCGACAGCGCCAGCGACCGGGCGGTCAGGTCGCTGGCCCGCTTCACCCGGTGCCGGGTGAAGGACTCCTTGGCGTTGCGCTCGACGGTCTCCATCAGGCTGCGCTTGTCCCCGCGCTGCGGCACCCGCAACGACACCCGGGAGCCGCGCAGCTCGCTGAGCAGCTCGGCGTAGACCTCCGCGTCGTCGGGCAGCTCGGGCACGAGCACCTCGCGGGGCACGGACTCCCCCACCTCGCCGGTGCCGGTCTCCTCGTCCACCCCGCCGTAGACCTGCAGCAGGAACTGCTCGACCAGCTGGCCGGTGGTGACGTCCTCGACCTTGTCGATGATCCAGCCGCGCTGCCCGCGCACCCGGCCACCGCGGACGTGGAACACCTGGACGGCGGCCTCCAGCTCGTCCTGAGCGAAGGCGACGACGTCGGCGTCGGTGCCGTCACCGAGGACGACGGCCTGCTTCTCCAGGGCCCGGCGCAGCGCGCCGAGGTCGTCGCGCAGCCGGGCGGCCCGCTCGTAGTTCATCTCCTCGGCGGCCTCGGTCATCTGCCGCTCGAGCCGGCGGATCATCTGCTCGGTGCGGCCGCCCATGAAGTCGCAGAAGTCGTCGACGATCTCCCGGTGCTCCTCGGCGCTGACCCGGCCGACGCAGGGCGCTGCGCACTTGCCGATGTAGCCGAGCAGGCAGGGCCGGCCGATCTGCGCCGCCCGCTTGAAGACGCCGTTGGAGCAGGTGCGGGCCGGGAAGACGCGGGTGAGCGTGTCGACCGTCTCGCGGATCGCCCAGGCGTGGGCGTAGGGGCCGAAGTACCGGACGCCCTTGCGTTTGGGGCCGCGCATGACCTGCAGCCGCGGGTACTCCTCGTTCAGCGTCACGGCGAGGCTGGGGTAGCTCTTGTCGTCCCGGTACCGGACGTTGAACCGGGGGTCGAACTCCTTGATCCAGTTGTACTCGAGCTGGAGGGCCTCGACCTCGGTGCCGACGACGGTCCACTCGACGCTCGCCGCGGTGGTGACCATCTGCCGGGTGCGCGGGTGCAGGCCCCAGACGTCGGCGAAGTAGCTGTTCAGCCGCTGCCGGAGGCTCTTGGCCTTGCCGACGTAGACGACCCGGCCGGCCGGGTCGCGGAACTTGTAGACCCCGGGGCTCTCCGGGATGCTGCCGACCGCTGGGCGGTACGTGGACGGGTCGGGCATGCCCCCCAGGTTAGGTCCGCACACCGACACTCCGTCGGCCGCCCGACCCCCGCCGCGGGGCGTGTCCCCCATCGGCCCGCTGACCTGCACGGGACCGGCCGGGCCACCCGCCGCCCTCGCCTGTGGACGACGCCGGCACCACTCCGGCTGCAGCTGCCAGGGTGGCCCGGTCGGTGACCGGGGACGAACGGGGTGGGCATGCGTGCGACGGCGAGCAGCGAACGGGACGGCGTGGTGGTGGCCGATCGCCGGGGTGGGCACTGGCGGGTCAGCTGTCACCGCGCCGGGGTGCTGCCGTCCCCCGCGACGCCGCCGGACAGCGGTGCGGTCGGCCGGCTGCTGCTGCCGTGGGCTGCTGCGCCGGAGGCACCCCCGGCCCTGCCGCGGGCCAGTTGGGTGCTGGGCCGCTCGGCGCGCTGGCAGGGCCCGGGCGCGCCCGGCGCGAGCGAGGACCCGCTCCGGGACGAGGCGGTGGCACTCCGCGACGCGCTCGCGGTGACCGGCGGCGGGCCGGCCGCCCTGGGCCTGGTCATGTGGGCCCGGCGGGCGTGGCAGACGGGGCAGCGGGAGCGCACGCATCCGTGGCTGGTGCAGCTCTGCAGCGCCGACGGCGCTGATCGCCGGGCCACCTGGGCGGTCGCCGGCCCGGAGGCCGCCCAGGCCGCGGTGGCCGACGTCGCCGGGGCCGTGGGCGCCGGCCGGCTGCCGGAGCCGGTCGGCGCACGACTGCTCGACGTCCGCGACGATCGGCGCTGACCGCCGCGCCGCCCTCGGGCGGCACTGCCGTCAGACCGGAGCCGCCAGCTCCAGGGCGGGCGCCGGTGGCCGGGGCGGCCAGCTCCAGGGCCGGAGCCGGGTGTCGGAGCGGCGGGCTCAGCCGGCCAGACGGTCGTCCAGCCAGCCGAGCAGGTCGGCGACGACCTCGTCGCGGTTGGTCTCGTTGAAGACCTCGTGCCGCGCCTCGGGGTAGACCCGCTGGTCGACCGGCAGACCGCGTTCCCGGAGCAGCTCGGCCAGGGCGGTGACCTGCTCGGCGTCCCGGCCGCCGACCGGGTCGTGCTGCCCGGACAGCAGCAGCACCGGCAGGGCTGCGGGCAGTGCGGCGACCCCCTGCGGGCTGGCCGCGCGGACCGACATGCCGAAGACCCCGGCCGCGTACCCGTGGGTCAGCGGCACCTGGTCGCCGGCGAGCGGGTCGGCCAGGTAGGCGTCCACCTCGGCCGGGTCACGGGACAACCAGTCGTAGGGGGTGCGGGCCGGCTCGAACGGCTCGTTGAAGGCGCCGAGGGCGTCCAGCGGCTGGTCTCCCAGCCCGGCGGCCACGGCACCGTCCAGGGCGGACACCGTCTCGGCCAGCTCCGGCGACACCCCGATCGGTCCGGACAGCACCAGCCCGCTCAGCCCCGCGCCGTCCCGCTCGGCGCTGGCCAGCGCGATCACCGAGC
>NZ_JAAKGN010000195.1:0-7455 GCF_011039295.1 Modestobacter sp. KNN46-3
TTGAGTTTGATATGAAAGTAGCCGCGTGGACTGCGATCGACCGGGGGGTGGTGGGGGGGGGAGTAGGATGTGGATAGGAGGCATGTTCGAGATCAAGCGGGTCATCGTCGGCCAGGACCGGCTGGTCGAGCGGATGCTCGTGGGGCTGCTGGCCCGGGGGCACGTGCTCCTCGAGGGCGTCCCCGGCGTCGCGAAGACCCTCGCCGTGGAGACCCTCGCGACCGTCGTCGGCGGGAAGTTCTCCCGGCTGCAGTTCACCCCGGACCTGGTGCCGGCGGACATCATCGGCACCCGGATCTACAAGTCCGGCCAGGACACCTTCGCCACCGAGCTGGGGCCGGTGTTCGCCAACTTCCTGCTCGCCGACGAGATCAACCGCGCGCCGGCCAAGGTGCAGTCGGCGCTGCTGGAGGTCATGGCCGAGCGGCAGGTGTCCATCGGCGGGGTCACCCACCCGCTGCCCGACCCCTTCCTGGTGCTGGCCACCCAGAACCCGATCGAGAACGAGGGCGTCTACCCGCTCCCGGAGGCCCAGCGCGACCGCTTCCTGCTCAAGGTGCTCGTCGACTACCCGAGCCCGGAGGAGGAGCGCGAGATCATCTACCGGATGGGGTCGACCCCGCCGGAGGCGCAGCCGGTGCTGGGGCCCGAGGACGTGCGCCGACTGCAGCGCACCGCCTCGGAGGTGTTCGTGCACCACGCGTTGGTCGACTACGTCGTCCGGCTGGTGGTGGCGACCCGGGCGCCGCACGAGCACGGGATGCCCGACGTCGCCAGCTGGGTCTCCTACGGCGCCAGCCCGCGCGCCTCGCTGGGCCTGATCGCCTCCAGCCGGGCGCTGGCGCTGATCCGCGGCCGCGACTACGTGCTGCCCCAGGACGTGCTCGACGTGACCGGTGACGTGCTGCGGCACCGCCTGGTGCTCTCCTACGACGCGCTGGCCGACGGCGTGCCGGCCGACCACATCGTCAAGCGGGTGGTGCAGAGCGTGCCGCTGCCGCAGGTCACCCCGCGGCAGCGCGCCGCCGGCTACGGGCCCGGTTCCCCCGGCGGTCCGTCGGTGCCCGGCTTCGGCGGCCCGTCGTTCGGCCCGCCGCAGGGCAGCCCGAACGGTGCACCGCAGGGCAGCCCGAACGGTGCCCCGCAGGGCGGCGGTCGTCCCGACGGCGGCTTCGGCCCGCAGTCGGTGTGACCGGCCCGGACGACACCGGCCGGGCGGCGGGCAACGGCGCGCCGCCGCACTTCGGCCCCGGCAGCAACTCGGCGGTGTTGCTGCGCCGGCTGGAGCTCACCGTCCGCCACCGGCTGGACGGGCTGCTGCAGGGCGACCACCTCGGGCTGGTGCCCGGCTCGGGCAGCGAGGCCGGTGACTCCCGGACCTACCACCCCGGGGACGACGTCCGCCGGATGGACTGGCCGGTGACCGCGCGCACCCAGGTGCCGCACGTCCGGGAGACCATCGCCGACCGCGAGCTGGAGACCTGGGTCGTCCTCGACCTGTCCGCCAGCCTGGACTTCGGCACCGCCGCGTGCGAGAAGCGGGACCTGGCGATCGCCGGGCTCGCGGCGGTGAGCCACCTGACCGTGCACGGCGGCAACCGGCTGGGTGCCGTCGTCACCACCGGCGAGCGGGTCGACAGGTACCCCGCCAGCCCCGGCCGGCTGGCCGCCGACCGGCTGCTGCGCGCCGTCGTCGCGACCCCACGGGCCGGCGCCGGCCGGCGCGGTGACCTGGCCGAGGCGCTGGAGTCGCTGCGTCGCCCGCCGCGGCGCCGCGGGCTGGTGGTGGTGATCTCGGACTTCCTCGGTTCGGATGCGCAGGGCACCGCCGACTGGGAGCGTCCGCTGCGAGGGCTGTCGGCGCGGCACGACCTGCTGGCCATCGAGGTGGTCGACCCGCGGGAGCTGGAGCTGGCCGACGTGGGGCTGCTGACCGTCGTCGACCCGGAGACCGGCCAGACGCTTGAGGTGCCCACCGGGAACGCGGAGGTCCGCCGCCGCTTCGCCGAGGGCGCCGCCGCGCAGCGCCGCGAGATCGCCGCCGCCCTGCGCCGGGCCGGTGCCGGGCACCTGAGACTGCAGACCGACCGCGACTGGCTGGCCGACGTCGTCCGCTACGTCGCCGACCGCCGGCGCGCCGGCAGCGGAGGGGCCTCCCGATGACCTTCCAGTCCCCGTGGTGGCTGGCCGCGCTGCTGGCGGTGGTGGCCGTCGTCGGCCTTTACGTGGTGCTGCAGCGGCGCCGGGCCAAGTACGCCGCCCGGTTCACGAACGTGGCGTTGCTCGGTTCGCTGGTGCCGAAGCGGGCGGGCTGGCGGCGGCACGTCGCGTTCGGGCTCGTCGCCCTGGGGCTCGCGGCGCTGGTCACCTCGCTGGCGCAGCCGAGCACCGAGGTCCGGGTGCCCCGGGAACGCGCCACCGTGATCATGGCCGTCGACGTCTCGCTGTCGATGCGGGCGACCGACGTCGAGCCCGACCGCTTCCAGGCCATGCAGCTGGCGGCCGAGGAGTTCGTCGAGGTGCTGCCGGAGCGGATCAACCTGGGCCTGGTCGCCTTCGCCGGGACGGCGGCCACCCTCGTCACGCCGACCACGGACCGGGACCAGGTGCTCACGGCCATCGACAACCTGGAGCTGGCCGAGGCGACGGCGATCGGGGACGCGATCTTCACCTCGCTCACCGCCATCACCAACTACCAGGCGACGCTGGCCTCGGAGGGCATGGAGGCGCCGCCGGCCCGGATCGTGCTGCTGTCCGACGGGTACAGCACCGTGGGGCGGGAGGCGACGCAGGCGATCGACGCGGCGAACGCCGCATCGGTGCCGGTCTCCACGATCGCGTTCGGCACCGACTACGGCACGCTGGACATCAACGGCGAGCGGGTGCCGGTGCCGGTGGACCGGGCCACGCTGGAGCAGATCGCCGAGGAGACCGACGGCAGCTACAGCGAGGCGGCCAGCGCCGAGGAGCTGTCGGAGGTGTTCGAGGACCTGGGCAGCCAGATCGGCTACACCACCGAGCCGCAGGACATCAGCCCGTGGTTCGTCCGCGGCGGCCTGCTGTTCGCGTTCCTCGGCGTGGTCGCGTCCCTGCTCTGGACGAACCGGCTGCTGTAGGTCCCTCCCCGGGTGCGCCCGGGGAGGGACCGGTGCTCAGCGGGTCGGGTCGAGGACGAGCTTGCCGGTGGTGCGGCGGGCGAGCAGGTCCTGGTGGGCCTCGCGGACGGCGGTCAGCGGGTAGCGGCCGCCGGCGACCGGCTTCAGGCTGCCGTCGGCGACCGTCGACAGCAGGTCGGTCATCGCGGCGTCCATCATCTCCGGCCGGGTCATGCAGTGCGCCAGCCAGAAGCCGACGACGGCCCGGCTGGTGCCCATCAGCGCGGGGACGGCGACCGTGGCGGGGGCCTCACGCCCGGCCATGCCGTAGGCGACCAGCCGGCCGAAGGGTGCCAGCGCCGACAGCGACCCGTCGAACACGTTGCCGCCGGTCATCTCCAGCACGATGTCGACGCGCCTGCCGCCGTTGGCCTCGCGGAGTGCGGCGGTGAAGGCCTTCGGGTCGTCGTTCGCCAGCGCCGGGTCGACGGTGGCGTCGGCACCGAGGGACTCGGCGAGCTCCCGCTTCTCCGGGCTGGAGGCGGTGGCGATGACCCGGCCGGCGCCCCAGCGCTTCGCCAGCTGGATCGCCAGGCTGCCGACCCCGCCCGCGCCGGCGATGACGACGACGGACTCGCCCTCGGCCAGGTGCGCGGAGGTGCGCAGCAGGTGCCAGGCGGTGGCGCCCTGCAGGACGACGGCGAGCGCCTGCTCGTCGGTCACGCCGTCGGGCACCGGCCAGGTCAGCCGCGGGTGCGCGGCGACCTTCTCCGCGTAGCCGCCGCCGGGCAGCAGGCCCACCACGCGCTGGCCGCCACCGGCCGGGGTGCCGACGAACTCGGCGCCCGGGATCAGCGGCAACTGCTGCTTGGCGAGGTAGCTGTCCTCGGTCTGGTGGGTGTCGGCGAAGTTCACGCCGGCCGAGGAGATGTCGAACAGCTGCTCGCCGTCTCCAGGGGTGGGGTCGGGCAGGTCGACGATGTCCATGACCTCGGGGCCACCGAAGCGGGTGATCTGTACGGCTCGCATGATCCGAGGCTAGGTGTTCGGGCGGGGCAGGACTGCACCGCGGGTAGCGGTCTCATGAAGAGCAGCGCGGTCCACGCCCCTGGGTCAGTCAACTGAACGCGGGGCAGTCCCGGGCGACCTTCACGCCGAGTCCGTTGCCGTCATCGGTAGCGCCCGGAGAAGGCCCCACCCTGAGCACCGGCTCGAATTGCACGTCGTGCGCGGTGAGGATGAAGTCCATGGCGACCTTTGCGACGAGCCCGATGAGCAGCCTGGTGGACGTCCCTGTCCGTTACGACCTGGCCGCGAGCACCTCACCAGCGCTGCGCGTCGGAGATCTGGTCGATCCTGACGCGCTGGCGGATCTGACGCTCGGGTACGGCAGCTCCCCCGGCGACGCGGAGTTGCGGGCGCTGATCGGTGCGGGAGCCGGCGTGGAGGCCGAACAGGTGCTGCTGACCGTGGGGGCGATCGAGGCGATGTTCCTGCTCGCTCAGGATCGGCTCGGGCCGGGCGATGCGGTGACGCTGGCGAGCCCCTGCTTCCCACCGGCCCGGAGCATCCCCGAGGGGCTGGGAGCGCGCGTGGATGTCGTGGCGATGCGCTTCGGCGACGGCTACCGACTCCCGATCGATGAGGTTGCAGACGCACTCACACCGAAGACCCGACTGGTGTCGGTCGCCTCACCCCAGAATCCGTCCGGTATCCGGTTGACCGAGGGGGAGCTGCGCGGGCTGCTGACCGCCGTCGAAGAGCGTGCACCCGGAGCCGTCGTCCTGGTCGACGAGACCTATCGCCATTCCACCTACGGGAACGCGCCGGTGCCCGCGTCGGCGGCTGCCCTGTCACCCCGCGTGGTGACGTGCGGGTCGCTGTCCAAGGCGCACGGCGCGCCGGGCCTCCGGCTGGGCTGGCTGACGACGACCGATGCCGACCTCTACGAGCGGTTGCGCAACGCCAAGCACCTGACGACGATCGCCTGCTCGGCACCCGCTGAGTTCCTCGCCGTTCAGCTGCTGCGCCGTAGCAGGGAGGTGCTCGCTCCACGGGCGGCACTGCTGCAGCGTGCACTCACCGAGCTGCAGCAGTGGGTGCGCGATCAGCCCCTGGAGTTCGTCCGCCCTGACGGGGGAGCGCTGTGCTGCCTGCGACTTCCCCGCGACCGAGTGCCCGACGCTGCCGTGCCCGACTTCTACTCGCGGCTCGCGGAGAACGACGCTCGAGTCGCCCCCGGCTCCTGGTTCGGCGACGAGGACCGGGTCTTCCGCCTCGGATTCGGCCACCTACCACCGACCGAGTTCACCGAGGCGCTCGCCCGGCTCGCCGACGCGCTCCCTCGGGACCGCGGAAAGAGCTCCTGAGACAGGTTCCTCCACTGCGACGTTCGGACTGCTGCGTGCCCGGTGCGTTGCCCCCACCTCGTGCGAGGTCGGCTGTCTGCAGCCGGCTCGGTCGACGAGACACGGCCTCGCCCCCAACCGCCTCGCCCCTTCAGTCGGCGAAGGTGACGGCCTCCAGCCGACGGCGGTCGACCTGGGTGGTGAAGACGTCGGCCCGGCTGTAGTGGCCGGTCGGGTCGAAGTTCTGCCGCTCCTCGGCCACCCGGCGCAGGTCGAGGTCCGCAACGACGAGCCTCTCCTCGCCGGCGACCGGCTCGACGAGCCATCGTCCGTCCGGTCCTGCGATGGCGGAGCCGCCGCGGCAGTAGTCCGTGACGCCGGCTTCTTGCAGTTCACCGTAGAGCGGGAAGTCCGTCGGGACGTCGGACAGGGAGATCAGACCGTTGGCCGCGAGGGAGAAGACGCGACCCTCGAGCGCGATGAAGCGGGCGATGTCGGCGGTGTTGCGAGGGTTACCCGGCCAGACGCTGACGTGCAGCTCCTCACCCTGCGCGTAGAGCGCGTGCCGGGCCTGCGGCATCCAGTTCTCCCAGCAGTTCAGGCCACCGACGCGGGTGCCCGCGTACCGGTGCACGCGTAGGCCGTGGCCGTCGCCGGTGCCCCAGACGAGGCGCTCCTCGTGTGTCGGCATGAGCTTGCGGTGCGCGCTGACCACGCCGGCCTGCGGGTCGATCGCGACCAGGGTGCAGAACACCGTCCCACGGGCGGAGCCGGTCGCCCGCTCGGTCGTGCCCAGGTACACGAAGACGCCGAGGTCGCGGGCCGCTTCGGTGATCTGGCGGAGCTCCTGCCCGTCCATCTCCACCGCGGCCTCGAGGTATGCCGCATACGCGCGCTTCTGCGCAGGATCGTCGAAGCGGGCGCCGCCCGTCAGCTCGACCCAGAACGGATACCCGGACAGGAACGTCTCAGGAAAGGCAAGGAGTTCGACGTCCTGCGCTGCGGCGTCCGCCAGCCACGCGAGGATCTTCTTCGTCGTGGCCGTCGGGTCCAGCCAGCAGGATCGGGCTTGGGCAGCAGCGACACGCATGGGACGACGTTACGGTGCGGGACCTCACGTCGGCGATCTCCAGTGGTCAGCCGCGACCGCGACGGTGGTTTCCCGGCTCATCCGCCATGCACAGAAGGCTCCTGACAGCGCGCCGCGTCGACCAGGAAGTGGTGGTTGCGAGTGGCGTCCACCTTGGTGGACGCCACTGCCAAGGGTGAGCAGTCGAACTTCCAGCCCACTCCCCACCTTGTCGTGCCGGGCGGAGGGTGCAGTCAGGTCAGTTGGACGACAGCCGGTGGTGGGTGTCGGCGAAGTTGACGCCGCTGGAGGAGATGTCGAAGAGCTGTTCGCCGTTTCCAGGGGTGGGGTCGGGGAGGTCGACGACGTCCATGACCTCGGGGCCGCCGAAACGGGTGATCTGCACAGCTCGCATCTCCGCAGGCTGGCCAGACGGCACGTGGCGGTGCGCGCGGGCGACGACCATGTCGACGAACTCGTCGTCGATCGCGGCGCCCGTGCCGGTCAGGTACGACCACATCTCCTTGCCGAGGTCGGCGAAGCCGGTGGTCTCGTGGGCCCACGATGTCGCGGGAGCCGAACCGGTGACGCTCCGTCGCCGACGGCCGGAGTGCCGCGCGCGCTCACCTGGGGGTGCGATCGACAGGCCGCTCACGCCGGTCAACCAGCGCATCCGCCGCTGGGCGAGCGGGTTAACCGACGCGAAACACCAGAGGCTGAACGGCGAAACGACCCGCTCCTAGCTTCAGCCCGACCCCATGCCGGGACGGCACCCCCACCCCGCCGAGGGTGTGGCTGAGATACGGAGCACCTCATGACCTTCCGCCACCGCACCGTGCGCACCGGAGCACTGCTGACCGCCGCCGCCCTCGTTCTCACCGCATGCGGGTCCGACGACGGCGAGTCCGCAGCCGCCAGCGGCGGGGAGGGTGACCTCGGCGAC
>NZ_JAAKGN010000196.1:0-7244 GCF_011039295.1 Modestobacter sp. KNN46-3
CCTGCCGGAGCGCTTCGGCCTGGAGTACACCGCCGCCGACGGGTCCCGGCAGCGGCCGGTGATGCTGCACCGGGCGCTGTTCGGGTCCATCGAGCGGTTCTTCGGCGTGCTGACCGAGCACTACGCCGGCGCCTTCCCGGCCTGGCTGGCCCCGGTCCAGGTGGTCGGCATCCCGATCACCGACGAGCAGGTGCCGTACCTGACCGACGTCGCCCTGCAGCTGCGTCAGCGCGGCATCCGGGTGGAGGTCGACGACTCCGACGACCGGATGCAGAAGAAGATCCGCACCGCCAGCAAGCAGAAGGTGCCCTTCGTGCTGATCGCCGGGGCCACCGACGCCGAGGCCGGGGCGGTCTCGTTCCGCTACCGGGACGGCTCGCAGCGCAACGGCGTCCCGGTCGCCGAGGCGGTGGCCCAGGTCGCCGCCTGGGTCGAGGGGCGGCACAACACCGACCCGACCGCGGAGACCCCGATGGTGGCCGGATGAGCGAGGACATGGGCGGGGACGTGAACGAGGGGGCGGCTGCCTACCGGGTGCCGGTGCGCAACGACGACGACGGACCGACGTCCGGCTTCGAGCACCTGTGGACGCCCTACCGGATGGCCTACATCCGCGGGGAGAACAAGCCGAGCGGCGACCACGACTGCCCGTTCTGCCTGATCCCGGCGATGTCGGACGAGGACGGGCTGATCGTGGCCCGGGGCGAGACGGTGTTCGCCGTCCTCAACCTCTACCCGTACAACGCCGGCCACCTGATGGTCGTGCCGTACCGGCACGTCCCCGACTACACCGACCTGACCATCGCCGAGGTCGCCGAGCTCGGCGCCTTCACCCAGACGGCGATGCGCGTGGTGCGGTCGGTCAGCGGCGCGCACGGCTTCAACGTCGGCATGAACCAGGGGTCGGTGGCCGGCGCCGGGATCGCCGACCACCTGCACCAGCACGCCGTGCCGCGCTGGGGCGGGGACACCAACTTCATGCCGGTGATCGGGCTGACCCGGGTGCTGCCGCAGGTGCTGGCCGAGACGCGCGCCCTGCTGGCCGGTGCCTGGCCGGACGCAGGTCAGCCGACCGGTCCCGCACCGCACCCGACGGTGGCCTGAGTGCTCGGCGTCAACCTGCGGCCGGCCGTCGCCCGGTTCTGGGCGCCGGTGGTCCGGGGCCTGGTCCGGGCCGGGGTCACCGCCGACGCGGTCACCCTCACCGGCACCCTCGGCGCGGTGGTCTCCGCGGTCTTCCTGATCGGGAACGGCCAGCTCTTCTGGGGCGCGCTGGCCGTCACCGTCTTCGTGCTGCTGGACATGCTCGACGGCGCCCTGGCCCGGGCCCGCGGGGGCGGTTCGGTGTTCGGCGCGGTGCTGGACTCCACCGGCGACCGGGCCGCCGACGCCGCCATCTTCGGGGGGCTGGTCTGGTGGTACTCCGGGGCGGGGGACAACCGGCTGCTGGTGCTGCTCGCCCTGCTGTGCCTGGTGCTCGGGGTGCTCACCTCCTACGTCAAAGCCCGCGCCGAGGGCGTCGGGCTGTCGGCCGACGTCGGCGTCGTCGAGCGCACCGAGCGGCTGATCCTGGTGTTGGTCGGCACCGGCTTCACCGGCCTGGGCATCCCGTACGCGGTCCACGTCGCCCTCTGGGTGCTGCTGGCCGGCAGCGCGGTGACGGTCGCGCAGCGCTTCGCGGCGGTCCGCCGGGAGTCCCGCGGCCTGCAGCTGCCGACGTCCTCGCCCGACGAGGCGTCCGGGCGCCCCACGCCGTGAGCCGCCGCGCCGACCTGCTCGCCCGGCTCACCGACGCCGGGTACGCAGCCGGCTGGCGGGCCGTCCGGCTGCTGCCCGAGCCGGTGGCCCGGGCCGGCTCCGCCGCGGCAGGCGCGCTCGCCGTGCGCCGGGGCGGGCGGGGCGCCCAGCAGCTGCGGTCGAACCTGGACGTCGTCACCGACGGCAGCCTCGACGACGCCGCGCTCGACGCCCTCACCCGGCGGGCGATGCAGTCCTACGCCCGGTACTGGCAGGAGACCTTCCGCCTTCCGACGCTCTCCACCGAGCGGATCCTCGCCGGTTCGGTCATGCGCGGCCGGGAACACCTGGAGCGCGCCCGCGCGGAGGGCCGCGGCATCGTCCTGGCCCTGCCGCACAGCGGGAACTGGGACGCCGCAGGGGTGTGGCTCATCGCCTGGCTCGGCGGCCCCTTCCTGACCGTCGCCGAGCGGCTGCGGCCGGAGTCGCTGTACCGCCGGTTCGTCGCCTTCCGGGAACGGCTGGGCATGCGGGTCGTGCCGCTCACCGGCGGTGAGCGCCCCAGCTCGACGGTGCTGCGGGAGTGGCTGGCCGACGGCGGGACCGCATGCCTGCTGATGGACCGCGACCTCTCCGGCAGCGGTGTGCCGGTCACCTTCTTCGGCCGCCGGACGACGATGCCCGGGGGCCCGGCGCTGGTCGCGGCCCAGACCGGGGCCACCCTGCTGCCCGCCGTCTGCCAGTTCGACGGCACGGGGTGGCAGTTCGTCGTCCACCCGCCGGTCCCGCTGGACCGGCCCGGTCGGCTGCGGGACCGGGTGACCTGGGCGACCCAGCAGGTCGCCGACGCCTTCGCCACGACCATCGCCGAGCGCCCCGAGGACTGGCACGTGCTCGGTCGGGTCTGGCCCGAGGTGGGTCCCGAGGGGCGCGCGCCCGCCCTCCCAGCCGTGTCCGCGCCGCCAGCGGAGGTGGGCTGATGCGGATCGGCCTGGTCTGCCCCTACTCGTGGGACGTCCCCGGCGGCGTCCAGTACCACGTGCGCGACCTGGCGGAGACGCTGCGCGCCCTCGGCCACTCCGTGGAGGTCCTCACCCCGGCCGAGCACGAGGAGAACCTGCCGGCCGAGCACGTCACCTGGGCCGGCCGGGCGGTGCCCGTCCCGTACAACGGCTCGATGGCCAGCGTCTCCTTCGGCCCGGTCGCGGCGGCCCGGGCCCGGCGCTGGCTGCGGGAGGGGCACTTCGACGTCGTCCACGTGCACGAGCCGGCGTCGGTCTCGCTCTCCCTGCTCGTCTGCGTGATCGCCGACGGCCCGCTCGTGGCCACCTTCCACGCGGCGACCACCCGGTCCAAGGTGCTGGCCGCGCTGGGCCCGGTGGCCCGCCCGTGGCTGGAGCGGATCAGCGGCCGGATCGCGGTCTCCGACTTCGCCCGCCGCGTCCAGGTGGAGCACCTGGGCGGGGACGCGGTGGTCATCCCGAACGGGGTGCACGTGGCGGCCTTCGCCGACGGGCCGACGCTGCCCGGCCATGCCCGGGGCACCGATGCCCCGACGATCGGCTTCCTCGGCCGCTACGACGAGCCGCGCAAGGGCCTGCCGGTGCTGCTGGAGGCGATGCGGACGGTGGTCGCCGAGCACCCGCGGGCCCGCCTGCTCATCGCCGGCCGCGGCGACCCCGACGAGCTGGACGAGCTGGTGGCCGACGAGCTGCGCCCGCACGTCACGGTGCTCGGGGAGCTGGACGAGTCGGCCAAGGCGGCCCTCCTCCGCTCGGTCGACGTCTACTGCGCCCCGAACCTGCTGGGGGAGTCCTTCGGCGTGATCCTGCTGGAGGCGATGGGGGCCGGCGCACCGGTGGTCGCCAGCGACCTGGACGCCTTCGCCCGGGTCCTGGAGGACGGCACCGCCGGTGTGCTGGTCAAGCGCGGGGACGCCGCCGCGCTGGGCGCGGCGCTCGGTGGCCTGCTGGCCGACCCGGCCCGCCGGGCCGAGCTGCAGGCAGCCGGCCGGCGGGCCGTGGCCGACTACGACTGGGCGGTGGTCGCCCGGCGGATCCTCGCCGTCTACGAGACCGTCGCCCCGCCGGGTGGCACCGGGGTCACCGCCTCCGCCGCCGACGACGACGCGCTGCTGGGGAACGTGCCCGACGCCACCGGCGGACTCGGGCCGTCGGGGCCCTTCCGCAGGCGGGCGCGCCGCTAGCCTCGGATCCCATGACCACCGCGACCGGGCTGCTCCTCGCCGCCGGTCTGCTGGTGGTCCTGGTGCTCGGCTGGGCCGGCTGGACGCTCACCCGGCTGCGCCGGCTGGCCGGGCGGGTCCGCCGGGCGCGGGAGGTGCTCGACGCCGGTCTGCTGCGGCGGGCCGAGCTGGCGGCAGCGCTGGCCCGGGAGCACGCCGAGGACCTCGGTCCCGAGCTCGCCGCCGCCCTGGCCACCGCGGCGGCCGGGGCCCGGGCGCCGTCGGCCGGGGACCGGGAGGCCGCCGAGAACCTGCTGGGCCGGTGGCTCCGCCGGGTCCCCACCGGGGTGCTGCCCCCGGAACTGCAGGACGCCGGCATGCGGGTGGGGCTGGCCCGGCGGTTCTACAACGACGCCGTCCGGGACACCCGGACGTTGCGCCGGGGCCGGCTGGCCCGGGTGCTGCGGCTGCACGCCGACCGGCCGCTGCCCCGGTACTTCGACATCGACGACGGCCTGGACGCAGTGCTCACCGGCACCGCGCGGTCCGCCGGCTGACCCGCCGTACGCTGGGACGTCCCCTCCCGCCGGTCCCCGGCCCGACGACCTGCGAGGCAGCAGCGTGTCCCTGAACCACAGTGAGCCCACCGGCACCGGCACCGAACGCGTCAAGCGCGGGATGGCCGAGCAGCTGAAGGGCGGCGTCATCATGGACGTCGTCACCCCCGAGCAGGCCAAGATCGCGGAGGACGCCGGCGCGGTCGCGGTGATGGCCCTGGAGCGGGTGCCCGCCGACATCCGCGTCGAGGGCGGCATCGCCCGGATGAGCGACCCCGACATGATCGAGGGGATCATCGGCGCGGTCTCCATCCCGGTGATGGCCAAGGCCCGGATCGGCCACTTCGTCGAGGCCCAGGTGCTGCAGGCGCTCGGCGTCGACTACGTCGACGAGTCCGAGGTGCTCACCCCGGCCGACGAGGCCCACCACATCGTCAAGAGCGCGTTCACCGTGCCCTTCGTCTGCGGCGCCACCGACCTGGGCGAGGCGCTGCGGCGGATCTCCGAGGGCGCGGCGATGATCCGCTCCAAGGGCGAGGCCGGCACCGGCAACGTGGTCGAGGCCACCCGGCACATGCGGGCGATCCGGGCCGGCATCAAGCGGCTGGCGACGCTGGACGAGACCGAGCTGTTCGTCGCCGCCAAGGAGCTGCGTGCCCCGTACGACCTGGTGGTCGAGGTCGCCCGCACCGGCGCGCTGCCCGTCGTCCTGTTCACCGCCGGCGGCATCGCCACCCCGGCGGACGCGGCGATGATGATGCAGCTGGGCGCCCAGGGCGTCTTCGTCGGCTCGGGCATCTTCAAGTCCGGTGACCCGGCCCAGCGCGCTGCCGCGATCGTGCAGGCCACCACCTTCTTCGACGACCCGTCGGTGATCGCCAAGGTCTCCCGCGGGCTCGGTGAGGCCATGGTCGGCATCAACGTGAGCACGCTGCCGGAGAGCGAGCAGTACGCCAAGCGCGGCTGGTGACCCCGCCGACGATTGGGGTGCTCGCGCTGCAGGGCGACGTCCGCGAGCACCTCGCCGCCCTGCGGGCCACCGGGGCCCGGGCGCGGCCGGTGCGCCGGCCCGGTGAGCTGGCCGAGGTCGACGGGCTGGTCCTGCCGGGTGGGGAGTCCACCACGATGGGCAAGCTCGCCGAGCGGTTCGGCATGCTGCAGCCGTTGCGGGACGCCGTCCGCGCCGGGCTCCCCGCCTACGGGTCGTGCGCCGGGATGATCCTGCTGGCCGACACGGTGCTGGACGCCCCGGCCGACCAGGTGACCATCGGCGGTCTGGACGTGACGGTGCGCCGCAACGCCTTCGGCCGGCAGGTCGACTCCTTCGAGACCGCGGTGCAGCTGGCCGGGGTCCCGGGGCCGCCGGTGCACGCCGTCTTCATCCGGGCGCCGTGGGTCGAGGCGGCCGGCCCGGACGTCGAGGTGCTCGGCCGGGTGGAGGGTGGACCGGCCGACGGTAAGATCGTCGCCGTCCGTCAGGGCCGGCTGGTGGCCACCAGCTTCCACCCCGAGCTGACCGGCGACAGCCGGGTGCACGCGCTGTTCGTGGAGCTGGTGCGGGAGGCGACGGCGATGAGGGCACGAGACCATGCGAGCAGTGCTGGCGCCGGAGCGGACGCGGGCAGTGAGGGGAGAACGGCGTGAGCGGGCATTCCAAGTGGGCGACGACCAAGCACAAGAAGGCCGGCATCGATGCCAAGCGCGGCAAGCTCTTCGCCAAGCTGATCAAGAACATCGAGGTCGCCGCGCGCACCGGTGGCGCTGACCTGTCGGGCAACCCGACGCTCTACGACGCCGTGCAGAAGGCGAAGAAGAGCTCGGTGCCCAACGACAACATCGACCGCGCGGTCAAGCGCGGCGGTGGCCTCGAGGCCGGTGGGGTCGACTACCAGGGCATCACCTACGAGGGCTACGCCGCCGGCGGCGTCGCCGTGCTGATCGAGTGCCTCACCGACAACAAGAACCGGTCGGCGATGGAGGTGCGCACCGCGATGACCCGCAACGGGGGCAACATGGCCGACCCCGGCTCGGTCTCCTACCTGTTCTCCCGCAAGGGCGTCGTCGTGGTCCCCGCGACCGGCACCACCGAGGACGACGTGCTGATGGCCGTGCTGGACGCCGGCGCCGAGGAGGTCCGCGACCTGGGCGACACCTTCGAGGTGGTCTGCGAGCCCTCCGACCTGGTCGCCGTGCGCACCGCCCTGCAGGACGCCGGGATCGACTACGACTCCGCGGACATGGGCTTCCTGCCCAGCGTGCAGGTCGAGCTGGACGCCGACGGTGCGGGCAAGGTCTTCCGGCTCATCGACGCCCTCGAGGACCTCGACGACGTGCAGAACGTGTACGCGAACTACGACGTCTCCGACGAGGTCATGGAGTCCATCGACGCTTAGGCCCCCTCCGGTCGTGGCCTGAGCTCGCGAAGGGCTCGTGGGAGGGGGTCCTTCCGCCTGCTGCCCCCACCACTCGCAGGCTCGTGGCGGGACCCTGCAGCGGGGCCGTTCCAGCGCGTCACCAGCGTGTCGGAGGTGGGTGCGTTCGACCTCGGCGGTTAGCGTGGTTCGAACAGGTGTTCGCGTCGGCTGGTGGAGGTCCTCATGCGGGTGCTCGGCATCGACCCGGGGCTCACCCGGTGCGGCTGGGGCGTGGTCGAGGGGCGCCCCGGTGCCCGGCCGGTGGCCCTGGGGGTCGGCGTCGTCCGCACCTCGCCCGACCTCGACCTGGAACTGCGTCTGCTGGAGGTGCACACCGCCGTGACCGCGCTG
>NZ_JAAKGN010000197.1:0-7213 GCF_011039295.1 Modestobacter sp. KNN46-3
GGCCGGCGTCGGCACCGGGACGGCGCTGGCCCAGCTCGCGCTGGTGGCCCTCCTGGTCGTGGGCGGGCTGCGGCAGCTGAACGGCGACCGCCGGTTCCTGCTCGCCGCCTGCGGGCTCCAGCTGGCCCTGAGCCTGTACTGGGTGACGGTGCTCGCCGACCTCTCCTCGCGGACCGTCGGCGACGTCCTGGGCTTCGTCCCCGTCCTGTACGTCGTCCTCGCGGTGACGGCGGCCGGCCTGACCTTCCTGCCCGACGCCCGGGCGTGGGGTCGGCGGGCCGCACCACCGGCACCGGCGGGGGAGCAGCCGCCCGCAGGAGCGCCCCGGCCCGGGGTCTGACCGGCGCCCGGTCCGGGGCCTGACCGGCCGCGGCGCGCCGGGTGGGACGATCAGCGCATGTCCGCCCCTGCCCCCGACACCGCCCTGGACCCCGCCGTCGCCACGCTGCTGAGCCGCGACCCCGCCGGCCTCGTCGCCGCCGTCGTGCAGCAGCACGACACCGGCGAGGTGCTGATGGTCGCCTGGATGGACGACGAGGCGCTGCACCGCACGCTCACCACCGGCCGGGCCACCTACTGGTCGCGCAGTCGCGGCGAGTACTGGGTGAAGGGGGAGACCTCCGGCCACCGGCAGTGGGTGCGCGACGTGCGGCTGGACTGCGACGGCGACGCCCTGCTGCTGCTGGTCGACCAGGAGGGCCCGGCCTGCCACACCGGGGAGCGCAGCTGCTTCCACCGCCCGCTGCCGGCCACGACCGGGACGCCGGCATGAGCCTGCAGCTGGGCCGCACCAGCCCGACCCGCGCCGAGTTCGCGCACCTGGACGCGCCCGTCGTCCCGGTCACCCGCCGGCTGCTGGCCGACAGCGAGACCGCCGTGGGCATCTACCGCAAGCTGGCCGGCAACCGGCCGGGCACCGTGCTCCTGGAGTCCGCCGAGCAGGGCAAGCAGTGGTCCCGGTTCAGCTTCGTCGGCGTGCGCAGCGCCGGCGTGCTCACCGAGGCCGACGGGACGACGGCCTGGCTCGGCGACCCGCTGCCCGGGCTCACCGACGACCTGCCCGTCGACCCGCTGGCCGCCGTCCGCACCCTGGCCCGCCGGCTCCGCTCGCCGCGCACGCCCGGCCTGCCGCCGCTGACCGGCGGGCTGGTGGGCTACCTGGGCTACGACGTCGTCCGGCGGCTCGAGCGGCTGCCGCAGACCGCCGTCGACGACCTGGGCATGCCCGAGCTGGCGCTCATGCTCGTCACCGACCTGGCGGTGCTGGACCACAGCGACGGCACCGTGCTGCTCATCGCCAACGTGCTGGGCGGGGCGCCCGGCGGCTACGACGACGCGGTCGCCCGGCTCGACGCGATGGCCACGGACCTGGCCGAGGCCGCACCCCCGGGGGTCGCGACGGTCGAGACCGCCGACGCGCCGCCGGTGACCAGCAACATGGGACCGGGGGAGTACGAGGCCGGCGTCGAGCGGGTGCGCGAGCACGTCCGCGCCGGCGACGTCTTCCAGACCGTGCTCGCCCAGCGCTTCGAGCTGGCCACCGACGTCGACGCCCTGGACCTCTACCGGGTGCTGCGGGCCACCAACCCCTCGCCGTACATGTACCTGCTGCGCTTCGCCGGGCGGCAGTCGCCGTTCGACGTGGTCGGCTCCTCCCCGGAGGCGCTGGTCACCGTGACCGGGAGCCGGGCCGTGGTGCACCCGCCGGCCGGCACCCGTCCGCGCGGCGCCACCCCGGAGGACGACGTCCGGCTCACCGAGGAGCTGCTGGCCGACCCCAAGGAACGCGCCGAGCACGTGATGCTGGTCGACCTGGCCCGCAACGACCTGGGCCGGGTGAGCGAGCCGGGCACCGTCGAGGTCGCCGACTTCATGCGGGTCGAGCGGTACAGCCACGTCATGCACCTGGTCTCCACCGTGGCCGGCCAGGTGACCGCCGACCGGGACGCGCTGGACGTGTTCGACGCGACCTTCCCCGCCGGCACCGTCTCCGGGGCGCCCAAGCCGCGGGCGATGGAGGTCATCGAGTCCCTGGAGCCCACCCGCCGGGCGCTCTACGCCGGCACGGTCGGCTACGTCGACGCCAGCGGCGACATGGACATGGCCATCGCCATCCGCACCGCGGTGCTGCACGACGGCCGCGCCTACGTGCAGGCCGGCGCCGGCGTCGTGGCCGACAGCGACCCGGCCAGCGAGGAGGCGGAGACCCGGCACAAGGCCCGCGCCGTGCTGTCGGCGATCGCCACCGCGGAGGGGCTGCGGGAGCTCCGGTGAGCCACCCCGCGCCCCCGGTCCCGCCTCCGGCCACCACCCGGGGCCGGCGGGAGCTCACCGTCGCGGTCCTGTTGTGCGCGCTCTCCGGTGGGCTGGCGCTGTCGGCGTCCGGCGAGCCGTGGGCCGACGTCACGGTCGTGCGCGAACCGCCGCTGCCGCCGACGGTGCAGGTGCTGACCGGCAGCCAGGCCGCACCGTTGGTCGCCGCGTGCGGGCTGCTGCTGCTCGCCGCCGCGGTCGCGGTCATCGCCGTCCGCGGCGTCGGCCGGGTGGTGGTCGGCCTGCTGGTCGCGGTGGCCGGTGGCGTGCTCGGGTGGTCGGGGCTGCGTGCGCTCACCGGCTCGCTCGACCTCGGCGGCGCCGACGTGACGTCGGGGGTCGGGCTGGGGCAGGCCCAGGTGACCACCGACCCCGTGGCCACCTGGCCCGCGGTGGCCCTGGTCGCCGGTGTGCTCGGCGTGCTGGCCGGGGCCCTGGTGGTGCTGCGCGGCCGGGACTGGCCGGGCATGGGGCGTCGCTACGAGCGCACCGGGCAGCCGGCGGGGGCGACGGCAGCGCCCGCCCGGCCGGCTCGTCCCGCTCGTCCGGAGACCGACGAGGACCGGCACCAGGCGGCCTGGAAGGCCCTGGACCGCGGAGACGACCCGACCGCGTGAGGACGGGGTCCTCCTCCTCGCCGCGCGGCCCTGCCCCGGGCCCGCCCGCCGGTTCTTACACCCGGGCCGTCCGAGCGGCGTGCACCGGCCCCCGGCAGGGAACCGGTCCTGGGCCGTCTCTAGAGTGATCCGCGCGGTCCGAGTGGTGGGGACCGGTCCGGTGCCACATCCTGAGAGGTCCGAGGAGGGGTCATGAGCGTCCTCGACGAGATCGTCGCCGGTGTCCGGGAGGACGTCGCTGCCCGTCAGGCCACCACCCCGCTGACCGAGGTGCAGGCCGCGGCCCGCGATGCCCGGCCCGCCCTGGACGCCCTCGCCGCCCTCCGGGCCCCGGGCGTCGGTGTCATCGCCGAGGTCAAGCGGCGCAGCCCGAGCAAGGGCGACCTCGCTGCCATCGCGGACCCGGCCGCGCTCGCCGCGCAGTACGCCGCCGGCGGCGCCCGGGCGATCAGCGTGCTGACCGAGGGCCGCCGGTTCGGCGGGTCGCACGCCGACCTGGCCGCCGTCCGGGCCGCCGTGGACGTCCCGGTGCTGAACAAGGACTTCGTGATCAGCAGCTACCAGGTGCACGAGGCGCGGGCGCACGGGGCCGACCTGGTCCTGCTCATCGTGGCCGCGCTCGACCAGCCGGTGCTCATCGGCCTGCTCGAGCGGATCGAGTCCCTGGGCATGACCGCCCTGGTCGAGGTGCACAGCGAGGCCGAGGCCGACCGCGCGCTCGCCGCAGGTGCCTCGGTGATCGGCGTCAACGCCCGCGACCTGACCACACTGTCGGTCGACCGCTCCACCTTCGAGCGGATCGCCCCGGGCCTGCCCAGCGAGGTCGTCAAGATCGCCGAGTCCGGGGTGCGCGGCCCGCACGACCTGATCAGCTACGCCGGCGCGGGCGCCGACGCGGTCCTGGTGGGGGAGGGCCTGGTCACCGCCGGCGACCCCCGGCAGGCGGTCGCCGACCTGGTCACCGCCGGCTCCCACCCGGCGACCCCGCGCACCACCCGCTAGTCAGGCCCCGTCCCGAGGCTCGCCCGAGCCTGCGAGGGATGAGGAGGACGGGGTCCTTCTTCTGCCCCCCACCGCTCGCAAGCTCGCGGCGGGCCCCTGCAGGAGGGCCAGGAGGAGGAAGGTCCCTACGCTGGGGGGCATGACCCTCTCCGCGCACGCCCCGGCCCCTGACGTCCCCGACGCCACGGCGTCGGGGGAGTGGCCGGACGCCACGGGGCACTTCGGTGTCTTCGGCGGCCGGTTCGTCCCGGAGGCGCTGATCGCCGCGCTGGACGAGCTGACCGCGGCCTACGAGGCGATGCGGGTCGACCCTGCGTTCCTCGACGAGTTCGCCCGCCTCCAGCGCGACTACACCGGCCGGCCCAGCCCGATCACCGAGGTGCCCAAGTTCGCCGAGCACTGCGGCGGTGCGCGGGTGCTGCTCAAGCGCGAAGACCTCAACCACACCGGTTCTCACAAGATCAACAACGTGCTCGGCCAGGCGCTGCTGACCAAGCGGATCGGCAAGACCCGGGTCATCGCCGAGACCGGCGCCGGCCAGCACGGGGTCGCCACCGCCACCGCTGCGGCCCTGATGGGGCTGTCCTGCACCGTCTACATGGGCGAGGAGGACACCCGCCGCCAGGCGCTGAACGTCGCCCGGATGCGGCTGCTGGGCGCCGAGGTGATCCCGGTGACCACCGGCTCCCGCACGCTGAAGGACGCGATCAACGAGGCGTTCCGCGACTGGGTGACCAACGTCGAGACGACGAACTACGTCTTCGGCACCGTCGCCGGCCCGCACCCGTTCCCGATGATGGTGCGCGACTTCCAGCGGGTCATCGGCGACGAGGCGCGCGCGCAGCTGCTCGAGCGGGAGCAGCGGCTGCCCGACGTCGTCCTGGCCTGCGTCGGTGGTGGGTCCAACGCGATCGGCATCTTCACCGCCTTCGTGCCCGACGAGGCCGTCCGGCTGGTCGGCCTGGAGGCCGGTGGGGACGGCGTGGACACCGGCCGGCACGCGGCCACCATCACCGGAGGAGACCCCGGCGTGCTGCACGGCGCGCGCTCCTACCTGCTGCAGGACGACAACGGCCAGACCGTCGAGTCGCACTCCATCTCCGCCGGCCTGGACTACCCGGGCGTCGGCCCCGAGCACGCCTTCCTGCACGACATCGGGCGGGCCGAGTACCGGCCGGTCACCGACGCCGAGGCGATGGAGGCCTTCGCCCTGCTGTGTCGCACCGAGGGGATCATCCCGGCGATCGAGTCGGCGCACGCCCTGGCCGGGGCGATGGTGGTCGGCCGCGAGCTCGGCCCGGACGCGCTGCTGCTGGTGAACCTCTCCGGCCGCGGCGACAAGGACGTCGAGACCGCCAGCGCCTGGTTCGACCTCGCCGACCGGACGGCGCCGACCGACGCCGACGAGCGGGCCGTCGAGGCCGGCCGGGGTGCCGAACCGGGGCCGGGCCTGGACACCGACCAGCACGCCACCGAGGGCGCGGTCAGCAACGACCGGGCCGTGGCCGGGCAGGACGCGGGGGAGCAGCAGTGAGCGAGCGTGCGAGCGAACCGATGAGCGCAGCAGCTCCGCGAACGCAGCCGACGAGCGCCGGCGAGGAGGACTCGTGAGCGCACTGCAGGAGCGCATCTCCGCGGCGCGGTCCGACGGGCGGGCGGCGCTCATCGCCTACCTGCCGGTCGGGTACCCCGACGTCGACACCTCGATCGCGGCGATGGTCGCAGCGGTTGAGGGTGGGGCGGACATCGTGGAGATCGGCGTGCCCTACTCCGACCCGGGGATGGACGGGCCGGTGATCCAGGAGGCCGTCGACGTCGCCGTCCGGGCCGGGGTCGGCATGGCCGACGTGCTGCGCGCCGTGGGCGCGGTCGCCGCCGCCGGTGCCGTGCCGGTGGTGATGAGCTACTGGAACCCGATCGAGCGCTACGGGGTCGAGCGGTTCGCCGACGACCTGGCCGCGGCCGGTGGCGCGGGCGCGATCACTCCCGACCTCATCCCCGACGAGGCCGGCGCGTGGCTGGCCGCCAGCGACCGGGTCGGCCTGGACCGGGTCTTCCTGGTCGCGCCGTCGTCCACCGACGCCCGGCTCGCCGCCACCGTCGCCGCCTGCCGCGGCTTCGTCTACGCCGCCTCCACGATGGGCGTCACCGGCAGCCGGGCCACCGTCGGGGACGCCGCGGAACGACTGGTCGCCCGCACCCGTGCCGCCGCCGGCGGGCCGCCGGTGTGCGTCGGCCTGGGGGTCTCCACCGGCGACCAGGCGGCCGAGGTCGCCGGGTTCGCCGACGGGGTGATCGTCGGGTCGGCCTACGTGCGGCGGCTGCTCGACGGGCACGGCGCCGACGGCGTGCGTTCACTGTCCGCCGAGCTCGCCGCGGGCGTCCGGCGTGCGAAGGTGCAGGCATGACGCTGCTGGCGGACGCCTCCGTCCTCGCCGCGATCCCCAGCCCCACCCAGGGGGTGTGGGAGATCGGGCCGTTCCCGCTGCGCGCCTACGCGCTGTGCATCATCGCCGGCATCGTGCTGGCCTGCTGGCTGGGTGAGCGCCGCTGGGTGGCGCGCGGTGGCGCCCCCGGCGACGTGCTGGACATCGCCGTCTGGGCGGTGCCCTTCGGCATCGTCGGCGGTCGCATCTACCACGTGATCACCACCCCGCAGCCCTACTTCGGGGAGGGCGGCGACCCGATCCGGGCCTTCGCCATCTGGGAGGGCGGCCTCGGCATCTGGGGCGCGATCGCGCTCGGCGGGGTCGGCGCGTGGATCGGCTGCCGGCGGCGGGGGATCCCGCTGCCTGCCTGGGCCGACGCCATCGCCCCCGGCATCGTGCTCGCCCAGGCGGTGGGGCGCCTGGGCAACTGGTTCAACAACGAGCTCTACGGCAGCGCCACCGACCTCCCGTGGGCGCTGACGATCTACCGCTGGAACGCCTCCGCCGGTCAAGCGCTCACCGGTCCCGACGGCGCACCGCAGGTGCTGGGCACCTTCCACCCCACGTTCCTGTACGAGCTGCTGTGGAACCTCGGCGTCGCAGCGCTGGTGATCTGGGCCGACCGCCGCTTCCGGCTCTCCCACGGGCGGGCCTTCGCGCTGTACGTCGCCGCCTACTGCGCCGGCCGGGTGTGGATCGAGATGCTCCGCATCGACACGGCCGAGCAGTTCCTCGGGCTGCGGCTCAACGTCTTCACCTCGATCATCGTCGGCCTGCTGGCCGTCGCGTACATGGTCGTCAACCGCGGCCGGCCGCGGGAGGTCATCACCCGCGGCGCGGAGGAGGCCGGCG
>NZ_JAAKGN010000198.1:0-7199 GCF_011039295.1 Modestobacter sp. KNN46-3
TCCTCACCCCCAACGCCGTCCACCTGGACACCTGGGCGGTGAGCTGATGCCCTCCTCCGACGAGGCACTCGTCTTCCCCCTCGGCCATCCCATGGGGGCCTTCCACCAGCACCGCGGGGAGCCGCCGAGCTACTGGGTGGTCCGGCTGGGCTGGGACAGCCCGCTGCTGGGCGACCAGACCACCGCCGACGTGTGGACGCTGACGCACGGGGTGCCCAGCCGGGTGCGGGACGGCGTCCCGTGGACCCGCACCGCAGTGCGCGAGGCAGCCGAGGAGGCCGGCGTCCCCGACTGCGACCTCGTGCTCGACACGCTGATCGAGCGGGGGCTGGTGGCCGAGCTCGTCCCCGGCAGCGAGCCGGCCGCCGAGTTCGCCCGCACCCACCGGGTGCAGTCACTGCTGCTGGGGCTGGGCGAGCCGCCCGACCGGCCCGGCGTCGACGGCATCGGCCTGCTCGGGACGCCCGCGTCTGCCCTGGTGGGGCCGGCCACCTACGAGTTCTGGCAGTGGGCCCACCTGTGGCCGACGCTGGCCGACGCGTCGGTCGGGCTGGCCGAGATGGCCGGGCAGGCGCCGGACCCGGACCCGGCGGACACCGACCCCGCCGCGGTGCTGGACCGGTCGTTCCGGGAGCTGCACCGGCTGCTGTCCGGCAACGCGGTCTACCTGGACCGGTCCTTCGCCGTGGCCGACGCCCAGCGCTGAGCCGCCCTACAGGGTGGTCCTCCAACGGGCACCGGTCATCAGCTCGGCGGCCCGCTCGCCGATCGCCACGGCCGTCGCCGCCGGTCCGCGCGAGGGCACCGTCGGCATCACCGAGGTGTCGACCACCCGCAGGCCCGCCACCCCCCGCACCCGCAGGTGCTGGTCGACGACCGCCCCGGGGTCGGTGGCCGGCCCCATCCGGGCGCTGCCGGCCAGGTGCACCGCGGTCGCCAGGTGGGCCCGGGTCCACCGGTCCAGCTCCCGGTCGTCGGCCAGGACGGCGTCGGGCAGGCCGGTGCGCTCGGCGACCAGCGGGGCGAAGGCGGGGGTGCGCAGCAGTTCGGCGGCCAGCCGGACGCCGGCCCGCAGCTGTCGCCGGTCGGCGTCCGCGGTCAGGTAGCGGTACTGGATACGTGGCTGCACCAGCGGGTCGGCGGTGGTCAGGCTGATCCGGCCGCGGCTCTCCTCCTGCTGCAGCGCCACGGCCAGGTGGAGGTCGTCCCGCCGACGGGCGGAGTCCAGCAGCCGGGACACCGAGGCGCCCCGCAGCGCCCGCAGCGTCGCCGCGGGCCGGCGCAGCACCTCCGTGACGCCGGACAGCGCCGGACCCGACGTCCGCGACAGCATCACCTGCCGGAACGGCTTGAGCCAGGGCATGACCTCGAGGTGGTCGGCCGTGTTCAGCGCGGTGGCCAGCGGGAGCAGCCCCCGGGGCATCGGGGTGCGCCGGGCCGGCCGGTAGGTCACGTAGACGTCGGGGTGGTCGCTGAACCCCTGACCCACCCCGGGCACGTCGGCGACGACGTCGACGCCGGTGGCCCGCAGGTGGTCGGCGGGGCCGATCCCGGAGAGCAGCAGCAGGTGCGGGGAGCCGACCGCGCCGGCCGACAGCACGACCTCTGTGGCACGCACCGGGCCACGGTCGGTCTGCACGCCCACCGCCCGGCCGCGCTCCACCAGCACCCGGGTGACCCGGACCCCGCCCACGACGGTGAGGCCGGGGGACTCCCGGCGCGGGGACAGGTAGGCCATCGCGGTGTTGACCCGCACGCCGTCGGCGACCGTGAACGGCACCGGCCCGTGCCCGGGCGGGCCGTCGGCGTTCTTGTCCGGCTCGGCCGGGAAGCCCAGCGCGTCGCAGGCACCGGCGAAGGCGTCGGTGAGCGGGTGCGGCCGGTGCACCCGGGTGACCGGCAGCGGGCCGGTCGAGCCGTGGCCGGGGCGGTCGCCGTAGTCGGCGTCGCTCTCGCAGCGGACGAAGGCCGGGCGCAGCGCATCGGCCGACCACAGGCCGTTGCCCGCCGCGGCCCAGCCGTCCAGGTCGGCCCGGGTGGCCCGGATGAAGTAGGTGCCGTTCAGCGCGCTGGAACCGCCCAGCACCTTCCCCCGTGGCACCGGCCAGCGCAGGTCGTCGGTGAGCTCTCCGGTGAGCTCCCAGTTCGCGGGGTGCCCGGGGGTCGCGGCACCCATCGTCGCGGCGTCCCGGATCGTCGCCGGGAAGTCCTCGGGGCGCGGGTGGTCGGCACCGGCCTCCAGGACCAGCACCCGCCGGCCGGCGTCGACCAGCCGGGCGGCCAGCGCGCAGCCCGACGACCCGGCACCGACGACCACGACGTCCCACTCCCCCGCGAGCTCCACCCCCGGGACCCTAGGACGGCGGCGGGCTCAGGACAGTCGCACCCGGTCCCCGTCGGGCTCGACCCGGCCCTCGGTGACCAGCTTGGCCAGGGTGGCCCGGGTCGACTGGGCGGCGGCCGGCCAGACCGCCTGCGGCACGGCCGCGTAGACGACGGCGACCAGCTCCTCGACCGTCCGGGGCCCCTCGGTGAGGGCGTCGAGCAGCTGCTGCTCCCGGTACGCCCGGTGCGCCAGGTAGAACCGCAGCACCGCCCCGGAGTCGGTGGTCAGCTCGGGCCCGTGGCCGCAGTACAGCGCCGAGGGGCCCAGGTCGTGCACCCGGCGCAGCGACTCGAGGTAGACGAGCACGTCGCCCTCGGGGTGCGTCACCACCGACGTGCCCCGGCCGAGCACGTGGTCGCCGACCAGCACGGCACCCGACGCCAGCCGGAAGGCCAGGTGGTCGGCCGTGTGCCCGGGTGTCGGGACGACGTCCAGGGTCGTGCCCGCCAGCTGCAGCCGCTCCCCCGCCCGGAGCAACCGGCCGCCCGGGCCGGCGACCTCACCGGTGGCCGCAGCGACCGGCGCACCGAAGTGCCGTCCCCACGGCAGCGCCGCCTCGGCGTGGTCGGCGTGGTGGTGGGTGACCAGCACGGCCACCACCCGGGCGTCCCGGGCGGCCAGCGCCGCCTCGACGGCGGCCAGGTGCCGGGGGTCGTCCGGCCCGGGGTCCACGACGACGGCCTGGCCCGAGCCCGGCTCGCCCACCAGGTGGGTGTTGGTGCCGTCCAGCGTCATCGGCGAGGGGTTGGGGGCCAGCACCCGGGTGACCAGGGGCTCGGGGTCGGCGACCGGCGCCATCGTGCCGGGTGCGGGCAGCGCCCAGCTGGTCCGCGGGTCGACGGGGGCGGTCACGGGCAGCACGGTAGCGGGCCCGGCGGGCCCCGGTGCCCGTCGCCGGGAGCGGCTACCGTCGAGAGCATGCGCGCTCTCACCACCCCCTTCCGCGCCGGGCTCTCCGCCGCAGCCGCCGTCGTCCTGCTGGCCGCCTGCGGCAGCGACGACGAGCAGCCCGATGCCGCGTCGACCGCCACCAGCTCCAGCAGCGCCAGCAGTCCCGCCACCACCTCCGACGAGGAGGTCCAGGCGTTCTGCACCGAGGCCGAGACCGTGCTCACCACACCCCCGGATGCCGGCCTGACCCAGCAGGAGGCGCTCGACCGGACCATCGCCGACCTGGAGGAGCTGGACCCGCCGGCCGAGATCAGCGCCGACTGGGACGTCCTGGTCCAGACGTTCGTCGGCGTGCGGGAGGCCGTGGCCGACGTCGACCTGACCACCCCGGAGGGGCAGGCCAGCGTGGAGGAGGAGCTCGCCGGCCTCGAGGCCGGGGCGACCGACGCCCAGACCCGGCTGGACGCCTGGCTCACGGAGAACTGCGACAACGCCTGAGCCGACGACGCACCGCGGCCCGGCCCCCTCCCCAGGGTGCCGGGCCGCAGTGCGTCGGTGCCGCGCCGTCGTCGCCCGGGTCAGCCGCAGCCGCGGATCGTGATGCCCCGGGCACGCAGCCACGGCACCGGGTCGACCTGGCCGCTGTGCATCTGCCCGTCGGGGTGCACCTCGAAGTGCAGGTGCGGCCCGGTCGACTGACCGCGGTTGCCCACCTCGGCGATCTGGTCCCCGGCCGCGACCCGCTCCCCGGCTCGGACGAAGTGCCGGTTGACGTGGCCGTACACGGTGATCGCGCCGTCGTCGCCGCGGAGGTAGACCGCCAGCCCGAAACCGGTCGCCGGCCCCGCCCGCTGGACCACCCCGGCGGTGGCCGCGCGCACCGGCGTGCCGATGGGGGCGCCGATGTCGACGCCGAAGTGCGTGACCCCCCAGCGTGCGCCGAAGCAGCTGCTCGTGATGCCGACGGCCGGCCGGGCGTAGCCGGAGCCGGTGGCGGAGCCGGAGCCCGTGGCGTCGGCATCCGCCTGGAGCGCCTGCTGGTCGTCGGCGAGCGCCTGGGCCCGGGCCTGCTCCTCGGCCAGCCGGGCCGCGGCCTCCTCGGCCGCCTTCTGCTCCTGCCACACCTGGTAGGCGTTGCGCGCTCCCTGGAGCGTGAGCAGCTGCACCTGGGCGTCCTGCAGCTGCTGGTCCAGCGCCGCCTTCTCCGCGGTCACCTGGGTGTACACCGACTGCTGGTTGGCCAGCTGCCGTTCGGCCTCGACGCGGGCGCCCTCGGCCGCCGCCTCGGCCGCCACCTTCTCGTCGCGGGCCGCCCGGGCGGCCGCGTCGGCCTGGGCCTGCTGCACCCGGGCCTGTTCCATCACGCCCAGGACGTCGACCTGGTGGTCGCCGACGTAGGACAGCATCGCGGCCTTCTGCACCAGCTCGGCCGGCCCACCGACGTCCAGCAGGGCCATCTCGCTGGTGAGCTCGCCGCCGTTCTTGTAGGTGTCCCGGGAGAACTCGGCGATCCGCATCTGGGCGGCGGCGACGGCGTCGGCCGCGGCCTGCAGGTCCTGCGCCGTCCGTGCCGCGGCGGCCTCGGCCAGCACCCGGGCCTCCTCCGCCGCCAGGTAGGCGGTGCCGGCGGCCTCGGCCAGCACCTGGACCTGCTCCAGCTGCGCCTCGGCGGCCGCGACCTGCCCGGCGATCCGGCCGACCTCGGCTGCGGCAGCGTCCTGCGCCGTCTGGGCGCCGGTGAGCTGCTCGTCGCTGGGGTTCACCGGCTCGGCGTGCGCGATGCCGCCGCCGGCCCCGACCAGCACGGTCGCGACGGCTGCGGTCAGCGCACCGGCCAGCAGTCGGGACGGCCGGCGGCGTCCGGCGCGGACCCGGCGGACGGCCGCCGAGGCCGGGCGCCGCACGTGCTGCGTCATGGTCGCTCCCTGGGGAAGAGGGATGGACGGGTGGGCTCGACGAGCGTCCCAGTCGCACCACGAGTCACACGGTCAACACGCGCAGCAACCGCGAGCCGTCATGAAGTCGTCCGGTCGTCCCCGTGTCCGGTCATCATGTCGACCCTTCCGCTCAGGCGCCGCCCGGCCGCCCCAGCTCCTCGGCGAGCCGGGTGAGCTCGTCCCCGCCGGCCATCATCTCGGTCAGCTGCTCCCGCGTCACCTCGCCCTTGGCGAAGTCCCCCATGCTCCGGCCACGGTTGAGCAGCAGGAAGCGGTCGCCCACCGGGTGCGCGTGGTGCGGGTTGTGGGTGATGAAGACGACGCCGAGCCCCTGGTCCCGCGCCTGGGCGATGTAGCGCAGCACCACGGCGGCCTGCTTGACCCCCAGCGCCGACGTCGGCTCGTCCAGGATCAGCACCCGCGCCCCGAAGTGCACCGCCCGGGCGATGGCCACCGACTGCCGCTCCCCGCCGGACAGCGTGCCCACCGGCTGGTCGGGGTCGCGGATGTCGATGCCCATGGCGGCCAGTTCACGCCGGGTGACCTCCTTGGCGGTCGCCCGGTCGAACCGCCGGAACGGGCCCCACCCGGTCGTCGGCTCCGAGCCGAGGAAGAAGTTCCGCCAGATCGACATCAGCGGGATCATCGCCAGGTCCTGGTAGACGGTGGCGATGCCGGCGTCCAGCGCGTCGCGCGGCGCACCGAAGTCGACCGGCTCGCCGTCCAGCAGCAGCTCGCCCCGGGTCGGCCGGTGCACCCCGGAGAGGACCTTGATCAACGTCGACTTGCCGGCGCCGTTGTCGCCGAGCACGCAGGTGACCTGCCCGGCGCGCACGGCGGTGGAGATGCCCTCGAGGGCGATCACCGAGCCGAAGTCCTTGCCGATGCCGCGCAGCTCCAGCAGCGGGGCGCCACCTGGCGTGTCGGTCGCGGTGCTCATCGCCGGGCCGCCTCGGCGTAGCGCCGGACCAGCCGGTTGGTGAGCACCGCGAGCAGCAGCATGGCCCCGAGGAAGAAGTAGAACCAGTCGGCGTCCCAGTTCAGGTAGACGATCCCCTGCTGGGTCATGCCGAAGATCAGCGCACCCAGGGCCGCGCCGATCGCCGAGCCGAACCCGCCGGTGAGCAGGCAGCCGCCGATCACGGCCGCGACGATGTAGATCAGCTCCTGCCCGGTACCGGTGTTGGCCTGCACCGAGGTGAGCCGGACGGCGGTGATCGAACCGACCAGCCACGCGGCGGTGGCGGTGGTCATGAACAGCACGATCGTCGTCCGCTGCGCCGGGACCCCGACGTTCCGGCTGGCCACCTCGTCACCGCCGGTGGCGAAGACCCAGTTGCCGAACCGGGTGCGCAGCAGCACCCAGCTGGCCACCGCCGTGACCAGCAGCCACCAGAGGACGGCGACGCGGAACGGCTGCCCGAAGACGTCGATCGTGGAGGCGAGCACCAGCTCGGCCGAGTGGTAGCCGGGGGCGTCGGCGATCCCGCGCACGATCACCGTCCCGGTGAACAGCTTGGTCAGCCCCAGGTTCAGCCCCTGCAGCATCAGGAACGTGCCCAGCGTGATGATGAAGCTGGGCAGTCCGGTGCGGGTGACCAGCCAGCCGTTGAAGGCGCCGATCCCCAGCGCCAGCACCAGCGCCGCGGCGATCGCCACCCAGATGTTCTGCTGCAGCTCGACCGCGACGATGCCCACGGTCAGCGCGGTGGTGCCGGTCATCACGCCGGCCGAGAGGTCGAAGTGCCCGCCGATCATCAGCAGGGCGACGGCGACCGCCATGATCCCCAGCACCGAGGCGACGTCCAGCCAGTTGGCCACCCCCGCCAGCGACCGGAAGACGTCGGACTGGGCGGAGAAGAACCCCAGGATGACGACGGCCCCGATGAGCGAGCCGAGTTCGGGCTTGACCATCAGCCGGCGCCACGGACCGACCCGGGCGACGCGTTCGTCCGCGCGGGCCGGCCCGTCGACGGGCGCCTCCC
>NZ_JAAKGN010000199.1:0-7162 GCF_011039295.1 Modestobacter sp. KNN46-3
GCCACGGCACCGTCCAGGGCGGACACCGTCTCGGCCAGCTCCGGCGACACCCCGATCGGTCCGGACAGCACCAGCCCGCTCAGCCCCGCGCCGTCCCGCTCGGCGCTGGCCAGCGCGATCACCGAGCCCATCGAGTGGCCCAGCAGCACCCGTGGCAGGCCCGGGTGCTCCTCGGCGGCGAGCCGGTGCAGGGCCTCGACGTCGTCGAGGACGCCGTCGGCGCCGGGCACCCCGAACCGACCGGGGCCGGTGACCTCGGCGGTCCGGCCGTGCCCGCGCAGGTCCATCGCGTAGACGGCCAGGCCCCGCTCGGTGAGCGCACCGGCCAGCCGCTCGTAGCGGCCGGAGTGCTCGGAGGCGCCGTGGACCAGCTGCAGGGTGCCCCGGACCTCGCCGGCGGGCAGCCAGCATCGGTAGGGGACGTCCACCCCGTCGGGGCGCGGGAGCACGGGCAGGTCGCCGGACGTCGTCGTCACGGTGGGTCCTCTCGTTCGGGGGCGCACGAGGCGGCCGCAACCGCCCCGTGCACCGGTCAGCTGGCCTTCTTACGGGCCTTCTTCTTCGGGCCTGCGGCCACCGCCGCGACGGCCTCCGGATCGAGGATCTTGGCGAGGAACCTGCCGGTGTGGCTCTCCGGGACCGAGGCGACGAGCTCCGGCGGCCCCTCGGCCACGACCACGCCGCCGCGGAAGCCACCTTCCGGCCCCATGTCGATCAACCAGTCGGCGCTCTTGATCACGTCGAGGTTGTGCTCGATGACGATGACCGAGTTGCCCTTGTCGACCAGCCCCTGGATGACCTGCAGCAGCTTGTTGATGTCCTCGAAGTGCAGCCCGGTGGTGGGCTCGTCGAGGACGTAGATCGTGCGGCCGTTGGAGCGCTTCTGCAGCTCGCTGGCGAGCTTGACCCGCTGCGCCTCGCCACCGGACAGCGTCGTCGCCGGCTGGCCGAGCCGGACGTAGCCGAGGCCGACGTCGGTGAGGGTGCGCATGTAGCGGGCGATCGCTGGGATGGCCGCGAAGAACTCGGCGGCCTCCTCGATCGGCATGTTGAGCACCTCGGCCACCGTCTTGCCCTTGTAGTGCACCTCGAGGGTCTCCCGGTTGAACCGGGCGCCCTTGCAGACCTCGCAGGGCACGTAGACGTCGGGCAGGAAGTTCATCTCGATCTTCAGCGTCCCGTCGCCGGAGCACGCCTCACACCGGCCGCCCTTGACGTTGAAGGAGAACCGGCCGGGCTGGTAGCCGCGGACCTTCGCCTCCGACGTGCTGGCGAACAGCTTGCGGACGTGGTCCCAGACCCCGGTGTAGGTGGCCGGGTTCGACCGCGGGGTGCGTCCGATCGGCGACTGGTCGACGCCGACGACCTTGTCCAGCTGGTCCACGCCGGTGATGGTGCGGTGCCGGCCGGGCACCATCCGCGCGCGGTTCAGCTCGTTGGCCAGGGTCGTGTAGAGGATGTCGTTGACCAGGCTGGACTTGCCCGAGCCGGAGACGCCGGTGACGGCGACCAGCATGCCCAGCGGGAACGCCACGTCGATGCCGCGCAGGGTGTTCTCCCGGGCGCCCTTGACGACCAGCTCCCGGCCCGGCGTCCGCTCGCGCCGGATCTTCGGGATGGTGATCTCCCGGCGGCCGGACAGGTACGCACCGGTGATCGACCGCTCGCTGGCGAGGAGGTCCTCGTAGGTGCCGCTGACCACCACCTCGCCACCGTGCTCGCCGGCGCCGGGACCGATGTCGACGATCCAGTCGGCCTGCTTGATGGTGTCCTCGTCGTGCTCGACGACGATCAGCGTGTTGCCCATGTCGCGCAGCCGGACCAGCGTCTCGATCAGCCGGACGTTGTCGCGCTGGTGCAGTCCGATCGACGGCTCGTCGAGCACGTAGAGGACGCCGACCAGCCCGGAGCCGATCTGGGTGGCCAGCCGGATGCGCTGCGCCTCCCCACCGGCCAGCGTGGCGGCCGGACGGTCCAGGGACAGGTAGTCCAGCCCGACGGAGACGAGGAAGGAGAGCCGTGCCTGGATCTCCCGGAGCACCTGGACGGCGATGGCCCGCTCGCGCTCGCCGAGCTCCAGGGCGTTGAGCCACTCGGAGGCCTCGCCGATGGACAGCCCGGTGACCTCGGCGATCGACCGGCCCATCATCTTGACGGCGAGGATCTCCGGCTTGAGCCGGGTGCCGTGGCAGATCGGGCAGGGCACGTCGCGCATGTAGCCCTCGTACTTGTCCTTCATGAACTCGCTGTCGGTGTCCTCGTGGCGGCGCTCGAGGAAGGGCAGCACGCCCTCGAAGGCGGCGTAGTAGCTGCGCTCGCGGCCGTAGCGGTTCTTGTACTTCACGTGGACCTGGTCCGGGGACCCGTGCAGGACCGACTTCTGGACCTTCGCGGGGAGCTCCTCCCACGGGGTGTTCATCGAGAAGCCGTTCATGTCGGCCAGCCCGCCGAGCAGCCGCTGGAAGTACTCGTTGCTCATCGAGCCGGCCCACGGGGCGATGGCGCCCTCGGCCAGGCTCTTGCCCGGGTCAGGGACGACGAGGTCGGGGTCGACCTCCTTGCGGGTGCCGATGCCGGTGCACTCCGGGCACGCGCCGAACGGCGAGTTGAACGAGAACGACCGCGGCTCCAGTGCCTCGAAGGACAGCCCGTCGTCGATGCAGGCCAGGTGCTCGGAGAAGGTGCGCTCCCGGTGTGCGTCGTCCTCGGGGAGGTCGACGAAGTCGAGCACCACCAGGCCACCGGCGAGCCCGAGCGCGGTCTCGACCGAGTCGGTCAGCCGCCGCTTGGCGTTCTCCTTGACCGTCAGCCGGTCGACGATCACCTCGATCGTGTGCTTCTCCTGCTTCTTGAGCGTCGGCGGCTCGGTCAGCGGGTGGATGGTGCCGTCGACCCGCACCCGGGAGAAGCCCTGGGTCTGCAGCGAGCTGAACAGGTCGACGTACTCGCCCTTGCGCGCCCGGACGACCGGTGCCAGCACCTGGAACCGGGTGCCCTCCTCCATGGCGAGCACCTGGTCGACGATCTGCTGCGGCGTCTGCCGCGAGATCGGCTTCCCGCAGTTGGGGCAGTGCGGCTGACCGGCCCGGGCGTACAGCAACCGCAGGTAGTCGTAGACCTCGGTGATCGTGCCGACCGTCGACCGCGGGTTGCGGTTGGTCGACTTCTGGTCGATCGACACCGCCGGCGACAGGCCCTCGATGAAGTCGACGTCGGGCTTGTCCATCTGGCCGAGGAACTGGCGGGCGTAGGCCGACAGCGACTCGACGTAGCGGCGCTGTCCCTCGGCGAAGATCGTGTCGAAGGCCAGGCTGGACTTGCCCGAGCCGGAGAGCCCCGTGAACACGATCATCGCGTCGCGGGGCAGGTCGAGGTGGACGTCCTTGAGGTTGTGCTCTCGGGCGCCGCGGACGACGAGCCGGTCCATGTGATCCCTGTCGGTCGCAGTGGTTCGGTGCTGGTCCGTTCGCGGGGCGGCGGGGACCAGTGGTGCAGTGCGGAGCTCAAGGCCGGTGAGGTGCATCGCCCAGTGGAACGGTGGCCCGACAGGCGGGCTTCCCGGCGCGGGTGTCGGCTGGGTCTCCCCCGCCCGCGCTGGGCGACGCTGCCCGGTCAGCCGGCGGGGCCGCCGACGCTTCCGGCCGGGTCGAAGACCGGCGCGTGCCGGCGCCAGGGCAGCCGGTCTTCGAGCTCCCCGGCCAGCCAGAGTAGCCGCGTCTCGGCCCCGGCCGGGCCGACGAACTGGACGGAGCTGGGCAGCCCGTCCCGCCCCGGGCCGGCCGGCAGGACGAGCGCCGGCAGACCCGCCACGTTCCAGGCCGACGTCCACGGCGCCCAGCGGGCGTTGGCCGTGATGTTGGCCAGGAAGCCCCGCTCGTGCCAGGGCCGGGCGGCGAGCGGCGGACCGGAGACGACCGGGCTGAGCAGGACGTCGACGTCGGAGAAGAAGTCGGCCATCCGGGCCCGGAACGCCGCCGCCGTCTGCGGCCGGACGAGGCCGGCCCGGCGCACCCAGCGGCCCAGCCGGGCGTGGGTGCGGCTACGCGGCTCCAGGGCCTGGCGGTCGAGCCCGAGGGCCTCGGCGTCGGAGTCGGCGCCGGCCAGCCACCGGGTGATGGTGCCCAGCGCCGCAGCCGGGGTGATCAGCGGCTCCTTCTCGACCACGACGTGTCCGGCGGCCCGCAGTTCGGCGACCACGGCGTCCAGCGCAGCGCGGCCGGCGGCGTCCAGCCGGACGCCGGGCACGGGCGACCGGGTCGACACCGCGATCCGCAGCGGGCCGACCGGGGCCGCCGGCTGGGCCGGCTCGGTGCCGGCCAGCACGGCGAAGCCGACGGCCAGGTCGGCGACGGTGGTGGCCAGCACACCGTTCTCCGCCATGCCCGACCAGCTGTCGGCACCGATCAGGGCGGGGACCACGCCGGAGCCGGGCTTGAGGGTGACCAGCCCGCAGGCGGCGGCGGGCAGTCGGAGTGAGCCCATGCCGTCGTTGCCCTGGGCCAGCGGGACGACGCCGGCGGACACCGCGGCGGCGCTGCCCCCGGAGGAGCCGGCGGCCGAGCGTGCGGTGTCCCACGGGTTGCGGGTGACCGTCCCCGGACCGTCGGTGGCGCAGTAGAGACAGAGCTCGGGCACCCGCGTGATGCCGACGACGACCGCCCCCGCGGCCCGCAGCCGGGCCACCACCGGGTGGTCGGCGCTCGCCGGCGCCGGCAGGTGGGCCGACGACCCGTCGGTGGCCACCTCGCCGGCCACCGCGACGTTGTCCTTGACCGCGATCGGGACACCGGCCAGCGGCAGCCGGGCCCGGTCGGGACGGGCGTCGACCGCGGCGGCCTCGGCCAGCGCGGCTTCGGTGCGGACGACCCGGAACGCCCCGATCCGCGCCTCCACCGCGGCCAGGTGCCGCAGATGGGCACGGACGACGTCGACCGCGGAGAGCTCACCGGTGCGGACCCGGGCGGCCAGCTCGGTCGCCGGCAGACCGACCACCCCGTCGAGCGTCGGCTCCCCGGACCCCGCCGCGGCCGGCGCGCCGGAGGGCCCGGAACCTGCACTAGCGTCCATGCCGACGAACCTAGACGGCGGCACCGACAGTCTCAGACGGGAGCGCGATGAGCGGGCAGACGTACACCGGGGACGTGCAGGTCGGTGGCCCCGCCGACGTCCGCGAGCTCCCGGGGCTGACCATCCGGAAGCTGGCCGTCAGCGAGATGGCGAACAACGTCTACCTGCTCACCAGCACCGCCACCGGGGAGTCGCTGCTGGTCGACGCGGCGGCCGAGCCGGCGGCGCTGCTGGAGCTGATCGGCGACGCCGACGTCCGCACGGTGGTGACCACGCACGGCCACTGGGACCACCACCGCGCACTCCCGGAGGTGGTCCAGGCGACCGGCGCGGAGACCGTCGCGCACCCGGCCGACGCGGCCGACCTGCCGGTGCCGGTCACCCGCCCGGTCTCCCACGGCGACACCGTCCCCGTGGGCGACCAGACCCTCGCGGTGGTGCACCTGCGCGGGCACACGCCGGGCAGCATCGCGCTGGTCTGGCGCGGCCCCGAGGGCGCCGGCACGCACGTCTTCACCGGCGACAGCCTGTTCCCGGGCGGCGTGGGCAACACCCAGTCCGACGCCGCCCGGTTCACCAGCCTGGTCGACGACGTGGAGAGCCGGCTGTTCGCCGAGCTGCCCGACGACACCTGGGTCTACCCGGGCCACGGCGCGGACACGACGATCGGCGCCGAGCGCCCGAACCTGCCGGAGTGGCGCGCCCGCGGCTGGTGAACGGGCGCGGGGCAGGGCCCGGTCCTCGAAGAGCCCTAGTCCTCGAAGAGCTCGACGAGCTCCTCCGCCGTCCCGGCCACGTGCAGCGGCACCACCGAGACCGACCAGTCGGGGCGGCGCTCGTCGAGGTCGACCGCGAGGTCCCAGGCCGCCCTCGCGGTGAGCGGGCCGAAGCACGCGTCGTCCCCGTCCTCCCCCACGGCGATCTCGACCAGCCAGTTGTCGGAGAGATCCGCCGCGAGCTCGTCGAAGTCGGCCTCGCTGTCCTCGTCGGGCTCCGGGAGGTCGGCCTGGACGGGGTAGATGAGCGCCATGCGGACACGCTAGACCGGCTCGCGGCCCGGACCGCCCTCCTCCGCCGCCTGCTCCGGTCGCCGGTTCGTCGACGCCGGACCGGGTAGTGCGCAACCGGAGCCGTGGACGAACGCGCCGCGGCCCGTCCGGAAGCGCCGTGTCCCTGCGGCCACCGCCCGAGCGAGGAGAGCTCCATGACCATGTCGAACAGCGACATCGCGACCGGCAAGCGCGACATCAAGTCCCACGAGACGACCAGCTTCGCCGACCTGGGCAAGGAGATGTGGGCCTACCTGACGGGCAAGGGCGCGGCGATCAACTACGAGTTCGTGGACATGACCGTCGAGGTGCCGCGGGAGACCGGCCCGGACGCACCCCGCGCCACCTGGCGGCTGAACGGGACGCTGCGCATCACCACCGCCGAGAACGCCAGCAGGGGATGAACCCGGAGGTGGGCCGCCTCGACGTGACGGGCGACCTGTCCATCGAGGTCGACGGTGCGCCCGTGCGGGTCACCGCCGCCGGCGGTGACGTCCACGTGGTCGCCGACGACGTGCGCGGGTTAGTGCTGGGCCTGCGGGCGGCGGCCACCGCCCGCACCGGGACCCGGCCCGGCCGCGCCGATCTCGCCGAGCTGGCCGGCGCGCTGGCCGATGCCGGGCTCACCGCCCGACTCGACTCACCGTCGCAGCACATCGTGACCGTCGGCGCGGGCGTCGACTCGTCGCTCGGTGGAGCGCTGCTGGGCACCCGGCAGGCGCGCCCGGACGCCGTCGGCATCGTCCGCGCCAGCGTCCGGGCCCGGGCTGTCGAGACGGCGCTGGGCGCGACGCTGCTCGCCCTCGGCTACGCGGTGGTCCGCCGCCGCAGGTGAGCGGGGCGCGGACCAGCGCGCTCCTCAGACATCCCATGGTTCGGGAGGTCAAGCCGCGGCCGCGGTGATTGCGGGCCAGGCGGCGTCCTCGTCGTAGCGGGTTCTGGTCTTGAGGCAGCCGTGGAGGATGCCGACGAGTCGGTTGCCGAGTTGTCGGAGGGCAGCGTGGTGTCCGGTGCCGCGGGCGCGGATCGCGTCGTAGTAGGCGCGG